>JBOGFV010000248.1:0-11995 GCA_050743525.1 Acidimicrobiales bacterium | reverse complement strand
CCCCCGAGCTCGGGGCCGCCGGGGCCGCCGAACGGGGCCAGGCCGTCGGGACCCGGCTCGGTCAGGTCGTCGTGATCGGCGGCATCGCGGCGCGCCTTCTCCTCCTCGGCGAGGCGCGCCGCGTCCTGCTGCTCGCCCTGGGCCAGCACGTCGGCGTAGAGCGGCACCGTCTCCATCAACTGGGCGTGGGTGCCGTTGGCCACGATCCGACCTTCGTCCATCAGCACCACCCGGTCGGCGAGGCTGATCGTGGAGAGCCGGTGGGCGATGATCAGCGTCGTCCGGCCCTCCATGAGCTTCTTCAGACCGGCGTGGATCGTCAACTCCACCTGCACGTCGATGGCGCTGGTGGCGTCGTCGAGGACGAGGATCGGCGGGTTGACCAACAGGGTGCGGGCGATCGCGATCCGCTGGCGCTGGCCACCCGAGAGCGTGTAGCCGCGCTCGCCGACCACCGTCTCGTAGCCCTCGGGAAGGTCCCGGATGAACCGGTCGGCGCCCGCCGCCTTGGCCGCCGCCTCGATGTCGGCGAAGTCGGCGTCAGGCTTGCCGTAGGCGATGTTGTCCCGGATGGACACCGAGAACAGGAACGGCTCATCGAGGACGATGCCGACGTGGCTCCGCAGGCTCACGAGGGTCAGGTCGCGGACGTCGTGGCCGTCGACCATCACCCTGCCCCCGGTCACGTCGTAGAACCGGTCGAGCAGCCTGGCCACGGTCGACTTGCCGACTCCGGTCCGCCCGACCAGCGCCACCGTCTCGCCCGGGCGGATGTGCAGGTCGAAGTTCTTGAGGATGCTCGGGTGGTCCTCTGCATAGGAGAAGTCGACCGACTCGAACCGGACGTCGCCACTGCACTCGACCAGGTCGACCGCACCGGGCCGATCGACGATGGTGGGCGGCTGGTCGAGGATCTCGTAGATGCGCTGGGACGAAGCCGAGGCCCGCTGGCCCATCATCACGATCATCCCGAGCATCTGGAACGGCGCCTGCAGCATCACGATGTAGAGGCTGAACGGGAGGATGGCGGCCGGGGACAGGTGATGGTTGAGGATCAGCCACCCGCCGAACAGCAGCACCAAGGCGAGGCCGATCTGGGGCAGGTTCTGGACCGCCGGAGTGAACTTGGCCCGGATGTCGGCGTCCTTGACATAACTCCACTGGAGCCGGTCGGCCGCCTTGGCCAGCGTGGTCAGCTCCCGTGGCTCGGCGGCGAACGACTTCACCACTCGGACCCCGTTGATGTTCTCGTCGACGATCGTGGCCACGTCGGCCAGGCGGGACTGGATCAGCCACGACACCGGGAAGATCGACCTCCGCATCTTGACGCCCAACACGTAGACGAACGGGGTGGGGATCATCGCCACGAGGGCCAGCGGGACATTGATCGAGAGCATGTAGCCGAAGGCGACCACCGCCACGCTGCACTGCACGAGGATCGACGGGGCGAAGGTGAGGTACATCTGCACCGAGCGGATGTCCGAGTTGGCCCGCGAGATGAGCTGTCCCGACTGCACCCGGTCATAGAAGGGGAACGACATCCGGGCCAGGTGCGTGTAGATGATGTTGCGGAGGTCGAACTCGATCTCGTAGGCGGTGCGCATGAGGAAGTAGCGCGAGATGTAGCCCGATATCCCGGCGGCGGCGGCGAGGATGCCGACGATCATCACGTAGTGGCTGAGCGGAGTCCGGTGCAGCTGGATCGAGTCGCCAATCGCCTCCCCGAGCAGCTTCGGGATCTGGACCTGCAGGACCAGCCCCACGAAGGACAGCACCAGCGAGGTGATGAAGATCTTCTTGTGCGCAAGCACGATTGGCATTGCCCGCCGCAGCCAGGTCTTCGAGCGGTCCGGGTCGATCCCCACCTTGGGTTCCCGGTAGCGGGGGGTCGTCGCGAGTGGCTCGAACGGCGAGTGGGGCGGGCGGACGTCGTCGAGTTCGTCTGCTTCGTTCGGGCGCCGGGAGAGGATCGTCACTTGGCCGCCGTCCTCGCGGCGCGGTGTGCGACCAGCGCGTCGTGCCACAAGGCCAGGTTGTCGATGGCCTTGGCGGACGCCTTGGCCGTCGGCAGGCACGAGGCGATCTGGCGGAGACGCTCATTGACAGCGGCGTCGGCCGACTGCAGCGCCGTGCGGCCCTCCTTGGTCAGCTCGAGCGACACCCGGCGGCGATCGTCCTGGCTGTGGGTCCGCTCCACGAGGCTGCGCGCGGCCAGCCCGTCGATCACCGCGGTCACGCTCGGGGGCCGGACGGCCAGGCGTTCGGCGAGCGCGGATGACATCGCGGAACCTTCGGCCAGCAAGCCAAGGATCCGGTACTGGGACAGGGACAGATCGACGTCGGCCAGCCCCAGCTCGATCTGCTTGGACAGCCACGCCGCGGTGCGACCGGGGTTGTAGGCGCGCGCGGGAGACTCCAGCCGTTCGATGGTCACATTATTAGGGTATCTAACTGATCGGCCTCGAGCAAGCCATCCGGAGCGCACGCTCCCACGACGCTGTGACGCCGTCGCTGTTGTCGGCCGGGCCGGCCCCGACGATACTGAGAGGCCTCGCGACCAGGACGGGAGGGGACATGAAGACCCGCGCAGTGGTGTGCCACGCCGAGGGATCGCCGTGGACCACCGAGGAGATCGAGATCGACGAGCCGCACGCCCATGAGGTGCAGGTGGAGACCGCCTACGCGGGCCTCTGCCACTCCGACGAGCACCTCAGGCTCGGGGACATGACCGCGCCGCCCGAGGTCCTCGGCATGCTCGGGTTGACGTCCATGTTCCCGGTCATCGGGGGCCACGAAGGCTCCGGGACCGTGACCGCGGTCGGGCCGGAGGTTCAGAACGTGGCGGTGGGGGACAAGGTCGCGGTGGCGTTCATCCCGGCCTGCGGCACGTGCTTTTGGTGCGCGTCGGGCCGCCAGCACCTGTGCGACCTCGGCATGTACACCCTGGCCGGCCCGATGATCAGCGACCTCACGTGGCGCCACCACCTGGGCGAGGAGAACCTCGGCCGCATGACCCAGTTGGGCTCCTTCTCCGAGACCATGGTCGTCCACGAGGCCTCGCTGGTGAAGCTGAGCCCCGACGCTCCGCTGAAGGCGGCCGCTCTCATCAGCTGCGGCATCTCGACCGGGTTCGGATCGGTCGTCGACCGGGCCAAGGCCCGGCCCGGCGAGGTCGTCGTCGTGGTCGGTTGCGGCGGCGTCGGCTCCGGCGCCCTCCAGGGGGCTCGCCTGGCCGGGGCCCGGGCGATCGTGGCGGTCGACACCGTGCCGTTCAAGACCGACCAGGCCAAGCGGATCGGTGCCACCCACAGCGCCGCCTCCATGGCCGACGCGCTGCCCCTGGTGGCCGAGGTCACCCAGGGCCGCATGGCCGACGTGGTCATCCTCACCCCGGGCACCCTCACGGGCGATCTCATCGCGCCGGCCTGCTCGCTCGGATCCAAGGACGCCCGGATCGTGTGCACTGCGGTGGCGCCCATCACCCAGATGGACGTCCAGCTGAACCTGTTCAACCTGTCGATGTACAACCAGTCGCTGCTCGGCACGGTGTTCGGGTCGGCCAGCCCCCGGGTCCAGGTGCCCAAGCTGCTCGCCCTGTACCAGAGCGGGCAGCTCGACATCGACGAGGTGATCACCCAGGAGTACAGCCTCGACGAGGTCCAGAAGGGCTATGACGACCTACACGCCGGGCGCAACGTGCGCGGCGTGGTGAGGATCGCCGGGGACTGAGGCGGGGCGGCCACGGCCGTCTCGGGCTGCTGGCCATCACGACAGGGCTCGTTCAGCGTAGAGAGCGAGTCGCCGGCGCAACACGGGTTGCGTCAAGCCGTGTAAGCCGAGTGCCCGATGGGCCGCCTCCCAGTACCGGATCCACCGCATCGCATTGGCGATCCAAAGCAGCTGCCAGCGTCTCAGATCGCTCAATTGGCCACCGGTCGCGTCGTCATAGTCCGCGACGAACCGATCGGCAGCCGCCGATCGATGCGACATGGCCAGATGGACGCTGCAGTACGCGACATCGGAGACGGCTGGGCCGAGCCGCCCTTCGTTCCAGTCGACGACAGCGGTGAGCCGCCCTCGATACCAGGCGGCGTTCCCGGTGTGGAAGTCATGGTGCAAGAAGCTCGCGGCGGGTCGCCGGGCCCGAAGATCCTCTTGCAATGCCACCGCTGCCGCAAGGATCGCTTCGACCCGGCGGCTGCGGGAAAGCTCATCGACTGGAGCCGGCTGCCACACCTGCCAGGCAGGGGGCCGATGGAGCACGTCAGGGACGGCGCTGCTGACATCGGTCGAGTGCACGGCGGCCAGTGCCACGGCGAGATCCTTCAACCAAGGCCCCGTTCGACCGTCGTGGAGGTGGCTGCGCCCCCGGACCCGGGACATGACGAACGCCGGCCGACCGAACCACTCGCCCGCTGCGTCGAGGGCAATGGGCTCAGGGGTTGGCACGGGTACGCGTTCGGCGAACCCCAATACCTCGAATTCATCGGAAACAGACCGCGGGTTCGTCGTCCAGGATCGCTTCAGGACCACCCAACCTCCAGGGTCTAACCAGACCGCATGGGTTGACGAATCAACGCCTCCGTGAAGTCGGCGCACCTGCCGGACCGTGGCCCTACGTCCTCCGACTGCCATCGCCATGGCGTTGAGACCCTGCACCGACGGTGAGGAGCGTTGAAAGGTGCCGCGATCTTCCAGAACCACACCATCACTCAACCATCCAACCGGGTACGGCGCCCGGGTCATTCCGGAGGCCGGTCGAGATCGCGGTTTGGGATTGGCGCCACAGGCCAAGATCAGAACCGGCGACCATGGCCCTCACGCTTCCTCTGATTGAGACCTCACCCCGGGGCAACAGGGAAAGCCCAGGTGGGTGTCAGTGACCGCCACGGATCTGGAAGGATCGTCGTCATGCCGGGGTCGTGGTTCGAGACGGTGGCCGAGGCGCAACGCCGCGCCAAGAAACGGTTGCCGACCTCGGTCTACAAGGCGCTCCTGGCCGGCTCCGAGCGCGGCCTCACCTACGAGGACAACCTGGCCGCTTTCGGCGAGATCGGCCTCGCGCCCCACGTGGCCGGGCTCTCGGACAAGCGGGACCTCGGCGTCACCGTCATGGGGCAGCCGATCGCCCTGCCGGTCTTCATGTCGCCGACCGGCGTGCAGGCCGTGCACCCGGGCGCCGAGGTGGCGGTGGCGCGGGCGGCGGCCAATCGTGGCACCGCCATCGGCCTGAGCTCGTTCGCGTCCAAGCCGATCGAAGAGGTCGTGGCGGCCAACCCCCAGACCTTCTTCCAGCTCTACTGGAGCGGCACCCGTGAGCAGATCGCCGTCCGGGTCGAGCGAGCCAAGGCCGCCGGCGCGGTTGGGCTGATCGCGACGCTCGATTGGTCGTTCTCCAACGGCCGTGACTGGGGCAGCCCATCCATCCCCGAACGGCTGAGCCTGAAGACGATGCTGCGGTTCGCGCCCGAGGTGCTCCGCCGTCCACGGTGGCTCGGCGCCTTCGTTCGGTCGATGCACCTGCCTGCGCTGGAGGTGCCCAACATGGCCCAGCCCGGCCGGAGGGCGCCGACGTTCTTCGGCGCCTACGGAGAGTGGATGCAGACCCCTCCGGCCACCTGGGACGACGTCGCGTGGCTGGCCCAGCTGTGGGGCGGCCCGTTCATGGTCAAGGGCATCATCCGGCTCGACGACGCACGACGGGCCGCCGATGCTGGCGCAACCGCCATCTCGGTCTCGAACCACGGGGGCAACAACCTGGACGGCACGCCGGCCACGATCCGGGCACTGCCTGCCGTCGTCGAGGCGGTGGGCGACCGGGTCGAGGTGGTGCTCGACGGCGGGATCCGCCGGGGCAGCGACGTGGTCAAGGCCCTCGCGCTCGGTGCCAAGGCGGTCATGATCGGCCGCGCCTACCTGTGGGGCCTGGCCGCCAACGGTCAGGCCGGCGTCGAGAACGTGCTCGACGTCATCAGGGGCGGGATCGACTCTGCCCTGCTCGGGCTCGGGCGTTCGTCGGTCGCCGAGCTGGCTCCGTCCGACGTCGTGGTGCCCGACGGCTTCGTCCGCCGCTTGGGGGACGGGCCGAGCTAGTCGGTCGGATCGGCTGCCCGTCGAGCCGGACGCTTGAGAGCGGCGATGGCCGGAAGAAGCGGCCGGGGTGTCCGGCTCCGAGCGGCCCCCCACCACAGGCCCGCCGCATAGGAGAGGTCGTCTGCCGCCCGGGCGGCCAGGTAGCGGGTCGGATCGAGGTCGCGGGGGCGCCGCTCCCACCCGTCGAGAGCCCGCACGGCCAGCGCCACCGCCGCCACGGCCCGAAGGCGCCCCAGTCGCCTGATGCACAAGGAGAGAACGAGCGCGGGCGACCACGCCCGTGCCATTCCGGCGACCGCCGAGACCGACGACCTAATCGTGCCGACCGCCGCCAGCCGGGCGGCGGCCTCCAGCGGGTCGTCGACGACGCCGGCGAGCCGACCGGCCAGCACGGCGGTCCCGGTGGCACTGGCGCCGATGGCGGCGAGCGGGCGTCCCGATGCGAGCAGCGCGACCGACGCCGCCGTCACCGGAGAGAGGCGGGCGGGGGCGACGGCGTCACCGTGGGCCAGCCCCAAGGGACCGGCGCTCGAGCCGTAAATGACGCGACGCATCGCCCACTGCAAGGGGCGCACCTCCGACTCGTGGGCGACCTCGACCTCTGGCACGTAACGGGCCTCCCACCCCGCGCCGACCAGCCGCCACACCAGGTCGATGTCCTCGCCGGCGCTGAGCCGCTCGTCGAACGCCCGACCCCCGAAGGCGGCCCGCCGGACCACGATGGCCGCCGCCGGCACGTAGCCGATCCGGGTCCGCGGTGCGATCCGCCCCGGGTTGGGGCCGAGGTCGAGCGGCGACATCGCCGTCTCGTACCGGCCGAGCCAGCTTTGGCCGGCCGACGCCCGGATCCTCGGGGCGACCAGCGCGACCTGCGGGTCGGCGAAATGGCCGATCAGCCGGTCGAGCCACCCGGTCGGTGCCACGCAGTCCGAATCGATGAAGGCGACGAGCGGCGACCGCACCGTCGCGAGCCCGGCGTTGCGGGCGGCGGCCGGTCCGCTGTGGGCCTCGAGCCGCACGTATCCTGCGCCGGCCTCCCGGGCGACCTTCTCGATCTCGGCTCCCGGCGTCGATGCGTCGTCGGCCACCACGGCGGGGACGCCCCCGAGCGACCCTAAAACCCGGGCGAGCTGCTGGGATCGTTCCCGGACCGGTACCACCACCGTCGCCAGCACTCCTGGCGGCACGTCGGGCGGCACGGGATGCAGTGCCCCGGCCGCGACGAGCTTGCGGGCCACCCGCCGGTCGGACCGCTGGTCCTCGACCAGCGCGCCACCCAGCCATCCCTCGACCATCTCGGCGGCCCGGGGCCGCAGCCGGAGCACTCGCATCGGGCTGCCCCCGAACAAGACCCGGCCATCCGGTGCGACTCGCAAGTCGGGGTCGGCCTTGAGTCCGAAGCCGACCGGAAGTGGCAGGACGGGGCGAGGCGCCGGCCGCAGCGGCGACGGGGACTGGTCGGTCCGGGCGAATGTCCCCACAGCTCAGTCTGGCAGCCCGCCAAGACCGCCGGATTCTAGGAGGCGGGCAGCTTGAATCGCTCGAAGAACGTCCAGATGATCTTGGTGGCGTTGATCTCGACCGTGGCCGGGCCGGTGAACGCCGCGATCGCCTGGCTGAACTTGCTCCCCGGCCAGGCGTGGCCGCCCCCGAGCACGATGTAGAAGGAGACCGCCGTACCGGCCGGGCACCGGTAGGTCCGCCGGATGACGTGGGGGGTGATGCGAACGTTGCTCGCCTTCGTCGCGCAGCCGTCGTGGCGCGCCCATGCCGCGACCGTGGCCGGGTAGCCGGGCCCGTTCAAACGGACCGGCGGCAGCGGCACCGTGGTGGCCGAGGTCGCCCCGCTCAGCAGCTGGGAGAGCAGCGCGGTGCCGATCCCGCCGTTGAAGTACAGAATCGGGTCGGCGGTGCCATGGAAGGCCAGGATCGGAACGTGGCGCCTCGCGCAGGGGCGGGGGAGCTGTACCCCCGACACGGGGGCGAACGCAGCGATGCGGTTGGACATCGTGCAGGCCAAGAGCGAGGTCATGAAGGCCCCGAGCGAGAGCCCGGTGGCGTAGACCCGCTGTTCGTTGATGCACTGGGTCGCCTCGAGTCGGTCCAGGAGCGCCGAGACGTAGACGAGGTCCGCGTTCGCCTTCATGTCCTCGGTGTCCCACCCGATCGGCGACCCGGTTCCCTGTGGGAACACGGCGATGAACCGGTCCCGCTGGCCGAGTCTGCCGAACTGGCTCGTGACCGCCTCGATCGCGTCGCCCTCGGCCAGACCGTGGAAGTCGAGGACGAGGGGGAGCGCCGCCTTCGAAGGTGCCGGCGTCGAGATCAGGTACGTCCGGGTCGTCCCGTTCACCTGGACGCTTCGGGCCGCGCCGCTCAGTTTCGGTGTCTGGGTCAGCCGGCACCCGGGCGACCGGGGAGCCACCCGCACCGTGGCCGCCGCCGCGGTCTGGCCGACGACCACGACGAGCGGTGCGACCAACGCGAGCATCGCCACCGATGCCAGGATCCGTCGGCGTTCTTTCGATCTCATCGGGCCCCGTCCGTCCGTGGCTGGTCGGACAAAGAGTAGAACCGGTCCTATGCGGCTCCTGATCGCGCGCCCGCTCCCGTGACCCCAGCGAGTGGGGTGCGCGCGGTCGTCTTCGACTTCTTCGGCACGGTCGCCGGCCGGGTGGGCGGCCCGGGATCGGGCGACGCCAGGGTCTACGAGGCCCACGGGTACCGGCTCGATCTCGACCGAGAACGCGAGTACTTCCTTCGCTACGACGGCATCGAGCACCTCGAGCACTCAGTCGACCGGGAGACCTACGAGGCCTGGTCGCGGTTCCGGGTCGGTGAGCTGGCCCGCGACTGCGGGGTCGCCCCCGAGCACATCGAGGCGCTGGTCGACGACGTCCGTGCACTCGATACCTTCGGCATCGTCGCCTACCCGGACGCGGTGCCGACGCTGACGGAGCTGCGGTCGCGCGGCTACCTGGTCGCGATCTGCTCGAACTGGGGCTGGGACCTCGACCTCTCCCTGGCCCAGGCCGGGCTCACCGACCACCTCGACGCCGCGGTGACGTCGGCTCGGGCGGGGTCCCGCAAGCCCCACCCGCGGATCTTCGCGCTGGCCGCCAAGACCATCGGGGTTTCGCCGTCGACGGTGGTGTTCGTCGGCGACTCCATGCGCCCCGACGTCGAGGGCGCTTTGGCCGTCGGGATGGCGGCCGTCCACATCGCGCGGCCAGAGGCCGGCCCACCACCGCCACTGCCCGACGGGGCCCGCCGGGTGTCGTCGCTGCGAGAGATGCTGGACTGGCCCGAACTGGCGCGGATCGAATCGGGGCCCGGGGCGGCCCCCCACTAGGCTTGGATCAGTTCCGATCCGACCGGCGCGCGTGAGCGGGATCGCTGTGGGCGCGCCGGGCGCCGAGGAGGACCGAATGACGCAGATCCACGTTGCCGCTCCAGTCGACGCCGAGGTCGTGGCCGAGGACGAGGAGTTGGACGCCGAGTCCGGCGAGGTGCTGGTCGAGGAGATCTCCATCGACGGCATGTGCGGGGTGTACTGAGCGAGTGAGCGCGAGCGTCTCGGTGCTCGGGGCGACCGCCTACGACCCGCAACGCCCGTGGCGCCTGCACCCCCAGGTGGCCCTGCGGCCCGAGTCGTTCGGCGCCCTGGCCTACCACTACGGCAACCGACGGCTGGTCTTCCTCCGCTCGCCGGTCCTGGTCGAATTGGTCGAGTCGCTGGCCGACTACGACAGCGCCGACGCCGCGATCGACGCCGTGGTCGAGCCGTCCCGGCGGGCCGAGTTCTCCACCGCGCTGGCCCGGCTGGCCGTCTCGGAGGTGATCGATGCCCGCTGACCTGCGCGACAAGCTGGCCCACGGGCTGGAGGCGCCGATCTGCCTCACCTGGGAGCTCACCTACGCCTGCAACCTCGCCTGCGTCCACTGCCTGAGCTCGTCGGGCCGCCGGGACCCGCGTGAGCTGACGACCGCCCAAGCCCTCGGGGTGATCGACGAGCTCGAGGCGATGCAGGTCTTCTACGTGAACATCGGCGGCGGCGAGCCGATGCTGCGCCCCGACTTCTTCGACATCGTGGGCTACGCCGTCGAGCACCGGGTCGGGGTGAAGTTCTCGACCAACGGGACTCGCCTCGATGCGGCCAAGGCCGAGCGCCTGGCCGCCATGGACTACCTCGATGTGCAGATCAGCCTGGACGGCTCGACCGCCGGGGTGAACGACCAGGTGCGGGGGATCGGCTCGTACGCGGCGGCCCGCCGGGCCATGGACCACCTGGCCGGGGCCGGGTTCGGGCCGTTCAAGATCAGCGTGGTCGTCACCCGCCACAACGTCGCCCAGCTCGACGCCCTCGAGGCGCTGGCCGACCACTACGGCGCCCAGCTGCGGGTGACCCGGCTCCGTCCGTCCGGGCGGGGCGCCGACAGCTGGGAAGACCTGCACCCGACCGCCGCGCAGCAGCGGTTCCTCTACGAGTGGCTGAAGGATCGGCCCACCGTCTTGACCGGGGACTCCTTCTTCCACCTCTCGGCCCTCGGTGAGCCCCTCGAGGGACTGAACTTGTGCGGGGCGGGCCGGGTGGTCTGCCTGATCGACCCGGTCGGGGACGTCTACGCCTGCCCCTTCGTCATCCACGACGAATTCCGGGCCGGGAACGTGCGGGACCCCGGCGGGTTCACCGCGGTGTGGCGGGGCTCGGAGCTCTTCTTTTCGTTGCGGGAGCCGAGCAGCGCCGGGGCGTGCGCGTCGTGCGGCTCCTATGACGCCTGCCGCGGCGGGTGCATGGCGGCCAAGTTCTTCACCGGCCTGCCGCTCGACGGCCCCGACCCCGAATGCGTGTTCGGGCACGGCGACGAGGCGCTGGCCGGCCGGGCCGACGCGGCCCTCCCTCGGCCGGGCGCCGACCATTCGGCCCATCGGGTCCCGGTGCGGCTGGTCGTCCGTGGCTGAGCCGGTCCCGACCTGGCCCGAGGTCGCGGCGCGGGGTCGCGGCTGCCTGTTGGTATTCCCGGTCGGCTCCCACGAGCAGCACGGGCCCCACCTCCCGCTCGACACCGACACCCGGTTGGTCGAGGCCCTCGTCGACGAGGTGGCCGACCTCCCCTTCGTGATGGCGGCGCCGGCCCTCGCCTACGGCGCCAGCGGCGAGCACGCGGGGTTCGCCGGCACGCTGTCGATCGGCACCGACGTGTTGGCCGACGCGCTGGTGGAACTGGTCCGCTCGGCCCGCGGCGACTTCGCCGGCGTCGCCTTCGTCTGTGCCCACGGCGGCAACGCCGACGGTCTGACCAAGGCGAAGGATCGATCGCGCGCCGAAGGCGATCGGGTCTTCGTGTGGGGGGCCCGGGTCGACGGCGGCGATGCCCACGCCGGGCGCACCGAGACCTCGCTCATGATGGCCATCGCCCCGGACGCGGTCCGCTCGGGCGAGCTCCGTCCGGGCCGGACCGAGGCGTTGGCGGAGCTGATGCCCGAGCTGCGGGAGGGCGGGGTGCGGGCGGTCTCGGAGACCGGGGTCCTCGGCGACCCCCTCCTCGCCACCGCCGCCGAGGGCCGGCTGTTGCTCGGGGCGCTCGTCGAGGAACTGCGCGCGGCCCTCGAGTCGTGGTGGAACGATCTCCAACCGGCGGTCGAGGAGGTCGGGAGCTGAGCCCGGCCGCCGTCGTCACGGGCGCGGCCCGCGGGATCGGGGCGGCCGCCGTGGACCGCCTGGTCGCCGGCGGGTGGTCGGTGGTCGCGCTGGACGCCTGCGCCGACGACCCGGCCGTCCCCTACGGGCTGGCGACCCGGGAGGACCTCGACGGGCTGGCCGCCCGCCACGGCGACCGGGTCGTCCCCATGGTCGGCGACGTGCGGCGGCGGTCCGACCTCGACGCGGCGGTGGCGGCC
>JBOGFV010000247.1:0-5367 GCA_050743525.1 Acidimicrobiales bacterium | reverse complement strand
GCTGGGCCGGCCGCAAGATCATCTCGGACGTGGACGAGTCGGTCGGAGAAGTGGCCGGCTGGATCACGCCCCGGCGCGGGGGAGTCGGGCCGATGACTCGGGCCATGCTCCTGCGCAACGCGCTGTCGGCCGCCGAACGCGGCGAGGCCCTCCCGCCTCCCTAGCCGGGCAAGCCGCCGTAGCCGCGAAGCCGGCGGCCGTGGTGGCGCTGCTGGCGGAACTTCTGCTGGAGCTCCCGTCGGGCCTGGCGCATCTTCTGCTGCTGGTCGCGGTAGGCGCGCTTCCACTCGTCGTGCTGGTCGGCCATGTCCTTCTTCCAGTCGATGACGTCGCGCTTCCATCGCTCGGCCTCTCCGAGGAACTCGGCCCAGCTCTCGATCGGGTGGCCCTGCTTGCCGTGGGGGCGGCCCTCCCCCTGCATCTGCTGCCAGGCCGCCCGGGCCTGGCGGACCGCAGTCACGACCTGTCGCCCTGCCACCACCGCGGTGTCGGCGGCCGACTTCAGCTGCGGGCCGGTCGCCCGGTCCTCGACCAGCGCGCCGAACCACCACATCCCCGACTCGGCGACCCGTGCGGCCCGGGCCACCTCGGCGGTGGCGATCTCAGCGGTCTCGTCGGGGGTGCGGTCGTCGGCGGCGCAGCGCAGGACACAGTCGAACTGGATCCGCCACAGCGCCATCAGGATCGCCGCCGCCAGCCGCGGCTCGGGCTCCTCCGGGCTGACGCCGGCTTGGGCTGCGAGCGCTTCGGCGGCGGTGCGCTCCAGGCGGTCGGACATGTCCCGGAGGGCCCCCTGCAGCGAGGGCGTCGCATCGATCAGGTCGGCGAAGCGACGCATGACCGGCATTCCCTCCTCGACCCACGCGGCGTGGAGCTCGTCCAGCTCGACCCCGAGAAGCTCGACCATGCCTTCGACCGGGGAGCGGACGGTCGAGCCGGGTCCGACGGCCAGCCAGATCTTGGCCGCCGTGTCGGCCTCGCCGTCGAAGAGCAGCGACTCTTTGGTCGGGAAGTAGTTGTAGACGGTCTTCTCGGAGACCCCGCAGGCCGCCGCGATGTCGGCCACCTTCACGTCCTCGAAGCCCTGCTCCAGGAACATCTCGGTGGCCGTGTTCGAGACGAGGCTCCGAGTCAGGCGCTTCTTGCGCTCCCGGAGGCTCTCGCTCCAGCCCGACGAGTCCTCGGGCGGCAGTTCGTCTTCACTCACGACAGGAATTCTATAGCCCATTGAATCTTCTAGTTGCAATAGTTTTCTAGTGACTATAAGTTTATGGTCCGAGACCCCAGGGAGGTGACATGACCAGCATCGAGCGGGCCGTCCGCACCGAAGGACTGACCAGGCGCTTCGGCAATCTGGTGGCCGTCGACCAGATCGACCTCGAGGTTCCCGCCGGCACTGTCGTGGCCCTCCTCGGGCCCAACGGGGCGGGGAAGACCACCATCGTCCGGATGCTGGCCACGCTGCTCGAGCCGACCAGCGGGACGGCCAGCGTGTGTGGCTTCGACGTCGTCCGCCAGCCCGACGAGGTCCGCAAGGTGATCTCGCTGACCGGCCAGTTCGCGGCCCTGGAGCCCAACCTGACCGCCCGCGAGAACCTGATCCTCATGGCCCGCCTGCGCGGCTACGGCCGGGGCGCGGCCCGCCGGATCGCCGACCGGCTCACCGAGCGCTTCGACATCGCCGAGTTCGAGCGGACCCTCGTCAAGTCGGTCTCGGGCGGCCAGCGCCGTCGGGTCGACCTGGCCGCCAGCCTGGTGACCGAGCCCAAGCTCCTGGTCCTCGACGAGCCGACCACCGGCCTCGACCCGAGGAGCCGCCAGGTGGTCTGGGCGGCGGTCCGGGAGCTGGTGGCCGACGGGGTCACCGTCCTGCTCACCACCCAGTACCTGGAGGAGGCCGACGAGCTGGCCGACCGCATCGTGCTCGTCGATCACGGCCGCTCGGTCGCGACCGGGACGCCGGCCCAGCTGAAGGCGCAGATCGGCGACCAGCGAGTCGACGTCGTGGCCGCCGACGACCCCGGGTTCGGGCGGTTGCGCATCGCCCTCGAGCGCTTCTTCGACTGCAGCGCGGTGCCGGAGCGCCGGACCATCTCGATCCCGGCCCCCCGTGAGGCGCAGGACCTCTACGCGGTCACCGAGGTCATCGCGCACTCGGGAGTCCCCGTCGACGAGGTGGCCCTGCGCCGCCCGACCCTGGATGACACCTTCCTCGCCCTCACCGGCGAGGGGGTCGACGACGAGCCGTTCGGGCGCGTCCGCGAGGGGGTGCCGGCATGACCACCCTCGCGGCCACCGGCCTCGTCGGTCTCGACCCGCTGCCGGCCCCGGGCCCCCGCGCGCCGCGCTTCTTGCGCGAGACCGCGCTCTTGGTGGGGCGGAGCCTGCGCGCCATCCCCCGGGTCCCGGAGCGGTTGAGCGACGTCACGATCCAGCCGATCCTCTTCACGCTGCTGTTCCTGTACGTGTTCGGCTCGGCCATCCACATCCACGGCGTCCGGTACCAGGACTACCTGCTGCCCGGGCTGATCGGGCAGAGCGTGGCGTTCGGCGTGATGGGGACCGGCACTGCGACCGCCACCGATTTCGCCTCCGGGGTGGTCGACCGGTTCCGCTCCCTGCCGGTCACCCGCCTCTCCGTCATCACCGCCCAGGTGGTCGGCCAGATCATCGAGCAGATCCTCGGGATGCTGCTGGTGATCGGCATCGGACTCGGACTCGGCTGGCGGCCCCACCTCGACGTCTTCCACGGCGTCGAGCTCGGCGCGCTGGTGTTGCTCGGGCTGTTCGCCTTCACCTGGCTGGGCGTGCTGCTCGGCATGGTGGTGCGGAGCTCCGACGCGGTGCAGGGCCTCGGCTTCGCGCTGGTCTTCCCGCTGTCGTTCCTGGCCGGCACATTCGTGCCGATCCAGGGAATGCGGCTCGTCCCCCGGGTGATCGGCGAGTGGGACCCGCTCTCGGCGTTCGTGGCCGCGATCCGCCAGCTGTGCCAGGGGATCCACTCGACCGGGTCGTGGCAGCTCGACCACCCGGTCGAGGCGATGGTCGGCTGGTGCGTGCTCATCACGGCGCTCTGTGTGCCGCTCGCCCTTCGCCGGTTCCGCACCGTCGGCGCCGGCTGAACCGGCGGCTTCCGCTCAGTCCGAGAGGACGGTGCCGAACCACCGGTGGCCCTCGGGATCGCGGGCCTCGTGCTCGCGCTGTCCGTAGGGCTGGTCGCTCGGCTCCCGGATGATGACCGCGCCCTCGGCGTTGGCCCCGGCGAAGTGGGCGTCCACGTCGGGGACCCGCACCACGAGCCCGGAGTGCACCACCGTGGCCGCGCTCGGCGGGCCCAGTTGCAGCTCGGGCACGACCCGGGGCAGCCAGATCGGACGGCCTTCGGCCTCCAGCTCGCCGTGGACCGCCCCGTCGTCGTCGCGGTGGACCGACCCGGGTGAACCCGAAGGCGCGGACCCAAGAAGTCGTGGGCCGCCTGGATGTCCTCGTCGACGAGGACCGGGACCACCGCTTCGGGGGACTCGGCCCCGCCGGTGAACCCAGCGCCGAGCCTCGGGCCTACGCTGGTCCACCGTGACCAGGATCTCCGACCTGTTGTCGGCCGGGCGGACCTACTCGTTCGAGTTCTTCCCGCCCAAGTCCGACCAGGAGCTCCTCGTCCTCTCCCGCACCCTGGCGGCGCTGCAGCCGCTCGGGCCCTCGTTCGTCTCGGTCACCTACCGGGGCGGGGCGGCCTCCCGGCAGCGGACCCAAAACCTGGTGACCGGGATGCTGCACACCTCGACCCTCGTGCCGATGGCGCACCTGATCTGCGTGGCCCACAGCCGCCTGGAGCTGGCCGAGATCCTGGTCACGCTCCGCAAGGCCGGGATCGAGAACGTGCTCGCCCTGGGGGGCGACCGGGCCTCCGATCCCGACCTGCCGCCCCGGGAGCTCGAGCACGCCCACCAGCTGGTCGAGCTGGCCCGGGCCATCGGGGGGTTCTCGATCGGGGTGGCGGCCCATCCGGCCGGCCACCCGGACTCGACCAGCCTGGCCGACGACCGGGACCGGCTGGCCGAGAAGCTGGCCCTGGCCGACTTCGCCATCACCCAGTTCTTCTTCGAGGCCGAGCAGTACGCGACCTTGGTGGCCGACCTGGCCGAGCGGGGCATCGACAAGCCGGTGCTGCCCGGGATCATGCCGGTGACCGCGCTCAGCTCCATCCCGCGGATGGCCGGCATGGGCTCGGCGGTGCCGGGCTGGATGGCCGAGCGGCTCGAGTCGGCGGCCCGCTCGGGCGGCGACCAGGCCGTTCGGGCCTGCGGGATCGAACTGGCTACCGAGCTCTGCCAGGCGGTGCTCGACGGGGGGGCACCCGGGTTGCACTTCTACACGCTCAATCGTTCGAGCGCGACCCGGGACATCTACCAGGCGCTCGGTCTGGCGCCGCTGCTCAGCGAGCGCGGCGCCGGCTGACCACGCCCGGCCGACTTGCGACCGGGCCCCCCACTGACCTAGGAGCATTCCCATGGCAGAGAAGATCACGATGGGCGCCGACGGCGCGCTGTCGGTCCCGGTCGAGCCGATCATCCCGTTCATCGAGGGCGATGGCACCGGGGTCGACATCTGGCCGGCCGCCAAGCTCGTCCTCGACGCGGCGGCCAAGAAGCACGGGCGCACCATCGCCTGGCAGGAGGTCCTGGCCGGCGAGAAGGCGTTCAACGAGACCGGCAGCTGGCTCCCCGACGAGACGGTCGAGGGGTTCCGGGACCTCCTGATCGGGATCAAGGGACCGCTCACCACCCCGGTCGGCGGTGGCATCCGCTCGCTCAACGTGGCCCTCCGCCAGCTGCTCGACCTCTACGTCTGCCTGCGCCCGATCCGCTGGTTCGCCGGCGTGCCCTCCCCGGTCCGGCACCCCGAGCTGGTCGACATGGTCATCTTCCGGGAGAACACCGAGGACGTCTACGCCGGCTACGAGGTCGAGTCGGGCACCCCCGAGGCCGAGAAGCTGGCCACCTACCTGCGCGACGAGATGGGCTGGCCGATCCGGGACGGCTCGGGCATCGGCATCAAGCCGATCTCGGAGATGGGCTCCAAGCGGCTCATCCGGGCCGCCGTCAACTACGCCCTCGACCACGACCGCCGCTCGGTCACCCTGGTCCACAAAGGCAACATCCAGAAGTTCACCGAGGGGGCCTTCCGCAGCTGGGGCTACGAGCTGGTCCGGGAGGAGTTCGGCGACCGGGCGGTCGGCTGGGACGACTGTGACGGCAATCCCGGCGACAAGCTGCTCGTCAAGGACACCATCGCCGACATCACCCTCCAGCAGGTGCTCACCCGGCCGTCGGACTTCGACGTCATCGCCACGACGAACCTGAACGG
>JBOGFV010000246.1:0-3847 GCA_050743525.1 Acidimicrobiales bacterium | reverse complement strand
GCGGGACGCCGCGGCCGGCTGCCCGGGGCTGGCGTGGTCGGTGCTTGGCGCGATCGGCCGGGTCGAGAGTGACAGCGGACGGTCGAGCGCGCCGGGGGTGGCGAGCGGGGCCAACTTCGCCGGGGCTGAGGGGCCGATGCAGTTCGAACCGGCCACCTTCGCTCGTTACGGGGTGGTGGGACCAGGGGGCCTCTCGCCTCCCTCGCCATATGACCCGGTCGACGCGATCTACAGCGCCGCCAATCTGCTGTGCGCCGATGGGGCCAACCGGGCTTCGACCCTCCCCCAGGCGATCGCGGCCTACAACCACTCGGGGGTCTACGTGGAGACGGTGTTGGTGCTCGCCCAGGCGCTGGAGGCCGACCCGGCCATCCCGGCCGACGTCGCTGCGGCCCTCCAGTTCGCAGCGGCCCACCTCGGCACGCCGTATCGGTGGGGCGGGACCGGGCCGGGCGGGTTCGATTGCTCCGGCCTGACCCAGGCCGCCTACCGCTCGGGCGGTGTCACGTTGCCGCGGGTGGCCCAGACCCAGTTCGACGCGGGACCCCCCGTCGTGTCGGGAAGCGTCCAACCGGGCGACCTGCTCTTCTATGGGACCTCGGCGCGCGCCGTCGAGCACGTCGGCATCTACGTGGGCGCCGGCGAGATGATCGACGCTCCCCACACCGGGGCGGTGGTGCGAGAGGAGCCGGGCGGCTGGAACGACTTCGTGGGGGCCACCCGGCCGGGGTGAGGGCGGGGTAAGCCCCTGGCCCGATGGGTCAACCGGACGACTGGTCGCTTCAGCAGCGCCGCCGAACCGGACTTCTCCCAGCCATTTGCCGGCCCCTTCAGCAACGATCGCGACACGATCACCGGCCGGTGGGAACGCCCGGTCGACGGCGAGGTCTGGGTGCATGACGTCGATCGCCTACGCCCGGGTCACCTCGCCGAGGTCGTCCTTCTCGGCGCGGCGGCCCCGGTGAGGACGAGCACGGCCTTGGTCAGACGCGGGCGGTGCGCCAGCACCGGCAGACCATCGGGAGATCCACCGGGCCGTCTCCGACCTCGGGGTGCGTGCGGGCCCGCTCGCGCACGGCCCTGATGCGGGCGTCGCGCTCGGGTCCACCGCCCAGGATCACGACCGAAAAGGTGCCTGAGAGCCCGCCCAGGTCGTCGAGGTCGACCGGCGTCGTGAACCGGATCACTGTTGTCTCGCGCGTCCCAAACGGCACGGCGGCGGGCAGCACCATCGTCCGGCGCCGACGGTGCCCCAAGGAGTCGGGGTCCCCGGCCCCCCGGACCCGCCGGTGGCCGAGCACGTCGGCCACCCAAGGGACCGAGCGGTCAGGGCCGCTCCACAGCAGGCCGAACACTCCACCGGGGCGCAGGACTCGGGCCACCTCGGCTGCCGCAACCGCCGGGTCCATCCAGTGCCAGGACGACGACGCGACGACGCCGTCCACCGAGCGGTCCGCGAACGGCAGGCGCTCCCCGACGGCGCCGACGACCGCGGCGCCCCCGGAGCGGTCCGCGAGGACACCACGCATCCGGGTGTCGGGCTCGACTGCGATGACTCGGTCGGCCAGCGTGACCAGGCGCCGCGTGAGGCCGCCGGTCCCGGCGCCCAGGTCGATCACGCGCTCCCGGCCCTGGCCCAGGACCCAGTGGGCCGCTTCGACGGGTGGACCGGGTCGGTAGCGGTCGTACTCGTCCGCGATCTCGCCGAAGGAGTAGGCGCGGGCAGCCCGCTCGGGCATCGACATCGTGGGCAAGCTACCCAGCCGTCCGGGGCGCCCCGGCGTCGCCCGGCCGACTGAGAAGGCAGAACTCGTTGCCCTCCGGGTCGGCCAGCACCACCTAGGTCCGATCACCCCGGCCGACGTCGACCTGAGTCGCTCCGAGGGCGAGCAGCCGGTCCAGCTCCTCGGCCTGGGTCGAGTCCCGAGGCCTGATGTCGAGATGGAGCCGGTTCTTGATCGACTTGGACTCCGGGACGCCGAGCACGAGCACCGCGAGCCCGGCGACCCCCGAGGGATCCACGAGGACGACGTCGCCGTCCTCGTCGGTGATCCGCTCCCAGCCCAGGACCTCGGTCCAGAACCGGGCCACGAGGTCGACGTCGACCGCGTCGATGCAGACCTCGGTCAGCTGGACGCCCACTGAACGAGTCTCGCGCCGATGGGGACGCCCGACCCGAGGCGGTACCGTCGAAGCGTGAACGACGACCACCGTCCATATCTGCGCTTCCCGACGATCGCGGGGACGCGCGTGTGTTTCGCCGCCGACGATGACGTCTGGGTCGGCGCGATCGACGACTCGACGGCGCACCGCCTCACCGCCGACCGGGCGCCGATCGGGAACCTGCGCCTGTCCCCCGGTGGCGCAGCGGTCGCCTACACGGGCCGCCGGGACGGTGCGCCGGAGGCCTATCTCGTTCCGGTGGCCGGTGGCGAGTCGGTCCGGCTGACCTACTGGGGCGACCAGTTCACCCGGGTCATCGGCTGGCGTGGCCCCGACGAGGTGCTTGTCATCTCGGCCGCCGGCGAGCCGTTCCGAAGCCGAACCTGGGCCTACGCGGTGCCTACCGACGGCGGGCCGTCGGCTCGGCTGCCCTACGGGCCGGTGACCTCGATCGCCTCCGGGCCGCGCGGGGCGGTGGTGCTCGGGATGGACCAGAGCCCGAGCCGCGGCGCGTCGTGGAAGCGCTACCGGGGCGGCACCGCCGCCAAGCTGTGGATCGACCCGACCGGCGACGGCGAGTACGTCCGCTTCCTCACCGAGCTCAGCGGCCAGCTCGAAGACCCCGGCTGGGTCGGCGAGCGGGTCGTCTTCGTCTCCGACCACGAGGGGGTCGGCAACCTCTACTCGGTCATGGCCGACGGCTCCGGGCTGCGCCGGCACTCCGACCACGCCGACTTCTACGCGCGGGCGTCCCACACCGACGGCACCCGTGTCGTCTACCAGTGCGCCGGTGACCTCTACGTGGTGGACGACCTGGCCGTCGACGCCCAGCCCCGTCGCCTGGAGCTGTCGCTGGCCGGGGCCCGCACCGGTCGGGTCGAGTACCCGATCAAGGCGTCCGAGCACATCGGGGCGGTGTCGCCGGACCACGGTGGCCGGGCCAGTGCCGTCGGGGTGCGCGGCTCGATCGTGTGGCTGCCCCACCGGGACGGGCCGGCCCGGATCCTGGGCGGGGGCGCCGGGGTGCGGGGCCGGCTGCCCCGAGTGGTCACCACCGGCGACGAGCCGAGCGTCGTGTGGGTGACCGACGCCGACGGCGAGGACGCCCTCGAGGTCGCGCCCGCCCTCGGCCCGAGTCCCGACCCGCCCCGCCGTCTCGGCTCCGGCGCCCTCGGTCGCGTCCTCGACCTCACCGTCGCCCCCGACGGCGCCCGGGTCGCCGCCGCCTCCCACGACGGCCGGGTGCTGGTCGTGGAGCTGGAGACCGGGACGGTCACCGAGGTCGACCGCTCGTCCGACGGGGACGCCACCGGGCTGACGTTCTCCCCCGACTCGGCGTGGCTGGCGTGGTCCCACGCCGGACCCGACCCGCTCCGTCACATCCGCATGGTCCGGGTCCAGGGGGACGGCGGGCGCGACATCGTCGACGTGACCCCGCTGCGATTCAACGACCACCACCCGAGCTTCACCCTGGACGGGAAGTTCCTGGCCTTCTTGTCGGCCCGGACCTTCGACCCCGTCTACGACAGCCATGTCTTCGACCTCTTCTTCCCGGCCGGCACCCGCCCCTATCTCGTGGCCTTGGCCGAAGCGACCCCGTCGCCATTCGACCATGAGCTCGGGGGCCGGGCCCCGGGGGGCGAGCGGGCCGACGGCGAGAAGCCCGAGGAGGGGGCGGTCCCCG
>JBOGFV010000245.1:0-11750 GCA_050743525.1 Acidimicrobiales bacterium | reverse complement strand
GGTCATGGGCCCTCAGCAGGAAATACTTGACAGGGTCGCGGCTGCGTCCCTATCCGCGCGGCCTCTAAGTTGTCCTCGTCATAACTACACGCGTGTAAGATTACGACCGAGCGGGAGGGCTCAGGCCGAGGGGCGGCCGCATCGCACATCGTGGAGGTGCGATGTCGAGGCAGAGCCGGTTCTTCATCGCCTTGAGCGACCGGGATCGTCGAGCGCTCGAAGCCGTTGTCCGCAAACCCACTGCTCAGTACCGCACGGTGCTGCGTGCCTGGATCGTGCTGTACGCGGCCGACGGCATGGAGAACGCGACGATCGCCGAGCGGCTCGGGGTGGCGCTCAACACGGTGATCAAGTGGCGCAAGCGCTTCTTCGAAGAGGAGATGGCCGGCCTCACCGACCGCAAGCGCTCGGGTCGACCCCGGAGCTTTTCCCCCTCTGGTCCACGCCGAGGTCAAGGAGCTGGCGTGCGAGCTGGCGGCCACCACCGGGGTGCCGCTGTCGCGCTGGAGCTGCACCGAGCTGGCCGCCGAGCTCGTGAGCCGTTCGGTGGTGAGCGCCATCTCAGCCTCGACGGTGTGGCGAGTGCTGCACCACGACGCCATCCGCCCGTGGTTCCACCGGTCGTGGATCTTTCCTCGGGACCCGAACTTCGCCGCCAAGGCGGCGGTGGTGCTCGATCTCTACGCCCGGACATTCGAAGGCCAGGCGCTGGGACCCGGCGAGTTCGTCATCTGCGCCGATGAGAAGACGAGCATCCAGGCCCGCTGCCGATGCCATCCGACGCTTCCCCCGGGGCGAGCTCGGCTCATGCGGGTCGAGCACGAGTACGAGCGTGGCGGGGCGCTCGCCTACCTGGCCGCCTACGACGTGCACCGGGCGCAGGTCTTCGGCCGCTGCGAGCCCACCACCGGCATCGCCCCGTTCGGTCGCCTGGTCGAACAGGTCATGACGACCGAGCCCTACGCCTCGGCCACCTCGGTGTTCTGGATCGTCGACAACGGCTCGAGCCACCGCGGCCAGCGGTCGGTGGACCGCTTGGAAGGTGAGTGGCCGACCCTGCGGCTCGTCCACCTGCCGGTGCACGCCTCTTGGCTCGATCAGTGTGAGATCTACTTCTCCATCATCCAGCGCAAGGTGGTCAACCCCAACGACTTCAGCGACGTCGAGGAGATCCGCCACCGGCTGGCCGCTTTCGAGGAGCGCTACAACGCGCTGGCCGAGCCCTTCGACTGGACCTTCGGCCGCGACGACCTCGACAAGTTCCTCGCCCGTCTTGATCGGGCCGCGTAGCGCTCGCCCCGATGCCTAGCATCGCTGGCGATGCCGGTTCCCGATGGCGCCCGCCGCACCCTGGCCCAGCGCCTGGAACTGCGTCGCCAGGAGCGTTGGCCGGCCCTTGAGGACCTGACTGTCCGCTACCGCGGGTCCTTCGCCTACATCGCCGGCTCGACCGAAGACGGTCCGATGCCCCTCTTCCGCCTGCGCTACATCGGCTCACCAAAAGAGTGGGGCTTCGCGATCTACCTGGCCAGCAAGGACGGCTATGAGGATTCGTTCCTTCCCCGAGGCAGCTTCACCGGCACACCCGAGGAAGCCTTGGATTGCGCGTGCGGGCTCTATCTCGATGACGTCACGGCCTGGACCGACGCTCTGGACGAGGATCGTCCTCATTCACGCGAGAACTTCTGACGAGGACCACTAAGCGTGCTCGCGCTACTGGCAGACAACCGGGCAAATGCTGGTTGACCTGGGATTATGAGGTGGGGCTAGCTGGAATCGAACCAGCGACCTCAGCATTATCAGTGCTGCGCTCTAACCGGCTGAGCTATAGCCCCGGAAGCGGACAGGCTATCGAGGGGGCCGAGGTGCTCACACATTGGGCCTGGGCAGCTCGTTCGCCCAGTTGTCGGGCTAACCGGCTCGCTCGGTGCCAGATTGCGCCTCCTGTGGCATGATCGGTCAGCCGGTGAGCGAGGCCGCCGGCGTGGGGAGGAGAGCACATGAGCCGTGCCGCCATCATCTCCATCGATGGTCACGCGCGAGCCTCTCGGGGCATCTACCGCGACTACATGGAATCCCGGTACCTCGAGGACTATGACGGCTGGGCCCAGTCGGTCGAGGGCACCCCGGACGCCGGCAACCTGAACCCCCAGTTCGGCCCGGAGGTTCAGTGGGACTCCCAGATCCGCCTTCGGGACCTAGAATCCAACGGCGTCGTCGCCGAGGTGTTGTTCCCGAACGGCCTCCCCATGCAGGGACAGGGACTGCAAGACGTGGGGAAGGGTTCCGATCCGGCCTTGTCCCGCCAGTCACAGCTGGCCCACAATCGTTGGTTGGCCGATTTCTGCGCCGACGTCCCCGGGCGACGCTGTGGCCAGGCCCTGGTGTCGTTCGACGACGTTGACCAGGCCGTGCAGGACGTGTACTGGGCCAAGGCGCACGGCCTGGGCGGGATCATGATGCCGCCGCTGTACCCGGGCGGCACCTTCTTCTTCGACCCGGTACTCGACCCGATCTGGGCCGCCATCGACGAAGTCGGGCTGCCGATCAGCCAGCACGGCGGTTCGGGGGCTCCCGCCTACGGACCAGGCGGGTTCGCCGCCATCATGACGCTCGCGCTCGAGCACTCCTTCTTCTCGGGTCGCTCGCTGTGGCAGATGATCCTGGGTGGCGTGTTCGAGCGCTTCCCGAACCTGAAGGTCGTCTTCGTGGAGACGGAGGCCGACTGGATCGCGCCGATCATCCGCAAGCTCGACCGCCGGCTGGGCTGGGGAGACGACTGGCTGGGATTCGCCCGCTTCCTCCAGCGCGACCGCCCGTTCTCGAAGACTGCGCACGAGTACTTCGAGTCGAACTGCTACGCCGGGGTCTCGCCCTTCACGTGCGAGCAGGTACCGCTCGAGGAGCTGGCGGGGGCCGAGACCGAGAGCGGATTCGCGATCAGGGCCGAGAACGCCATGTTCGGCGTCGACTATCCGCACTTCGAGTCGATCTTCCCTTCGACGGCGAACCACGTGGCTGAACTGGTGGCGCACCCCGACATCACCGAGTCGATCGCCCGCCGGGTCCTCTACGCCAACGCGGCCGAGGTCTACGGATTCGATATGGATCGACTGGCCCGCGACATCGAGCGCGTCGGCTACGACCTCTCGGAGCCGCTGGCCGCGACCTGACTCTGGGCCCCCATTCAGACCAACTGTCTCGATCGTTCGACCCGCCCCCGGGTCGAGGAGATCCAAATGATCACGGCCGCCGAATCCGTGGAAACTGGATCCGGACCCGCTTGCCTGGACGTGGCTTTCCTCCCACGCTCCCGGTGGATGGCCAGCACCGCGAGGAACGACAGGGAGTGCCGATGGGACACGGAGGACACCGATGAGTGACGTGAGCCGACCGACGGTCACCGGCCCGATCACCGGCGGCGTGCACGGATGGCCGTTCGGCTCACCCGTCGTCGACCTGGCCGAGGTCGGGTATCGAGAGGACGAGTTCTTCCTGGAGGGCGAGGCCGCCCGCTTCGGGCCGGCCCCAGGCACCGAGCTCACCGAAGACGGATGGTGGCGCGTCGAGCCGGTGGGCACCGCTCCGTTCAAGACGCGGCTCGTCGTCATCAGGCCCGAGGATCCGGTCACGTTTTGTGGGACTGTCGTCATGTCGTGGAGCAACGTGACCGCTGGCTACGACAATTTCGGCGGAGGAGACAGCCCGGTCCTGCTCGAGGCCGGGTGCGCCTTCGTCGCGGTGAGCGCGCAGCGGGCGGGCATCCATGGGGCCGGGGAACACCCGATGGGCCTCCTCGTCTGGGATCCGGAGCGCTACGGCTCGCTCTCGATCCCGAGCGACGACTACTCCTTCGACATCTTCACGCAAGCGGCCCGGGCCCTCTCGGGCTCTCGGGCCAACGGGAGCACCGATCCGATGGGCGGGCTCGAGGTGCGTCGGATCGTCGCGCAGGGCGCATCGCAGTCGGCGGCCCGGCTCTCGGCGTATGTGAACGCAATCCAGCCGCTCGAGCACGCGATCGACGGTTTCATGCTGACGCTCTACTTCGGATCCGCCTCGCCGCTCGAGGTGGGGGAAGCCACGCTCACGCTGCCCGCCCCCGGATCCGGCGAGGCCCAGCCGGCGCCCCGCCTTGGTTTGCCGACCCGGTTGCGGGACGACCTGGACGTCCCGGTGTTCGTGGTGAATTCGGAATGCGAGACCGAGGCCAACTACGGCGTTCGCCAGCCCGACACCGACCGATTCCGGTACTGGGAAGCCGCCGGGACGTGCCATATCTCCCGGCAGGCGATGGCGTCGGTCGGGCCCCGCTATCAGCGGGACTTCGGGTTCACCGTCCCTGACCAGGAGGGGATCAACGAGTTGCCGATGAACCCCGTCGTCGACGCGGCGATGCACCACATGGTGGCCTGGGTTGAGGGGGGTGCCGCCCCGCCGGTGCAGCCTCGGATCGAGTTCGCCGGCGACCCCCCCGAGATCAGCCGCGACCAACACGGCATCGCCATCGGTGGCATCCGGCTGCCCGGGGCCGAGGTCCCGGTCGCCCATAACAGCGCCATCTCGCTGACGTCGGATTTCTCGAGTCGGCTCGGGGGGTCGTGCAAGCCCTTCCCCCCCGAGAAGCTGCGCGCCCTCTACGGGGACGGCGGGCAATACCTCACGCGCTTCGAGGAGGCGACGCGGGCGGCCGAGAAGGAGGGCGTCGTGCTCCCCCGTGACGCCGAGGCCCTCGTCGCCGATGCTCGGGCCAATCTGCCGGCCGGGCTCTGACGCACGGGTCTGACCCCGTCCGCCGGACCGTTCGAAAGAGGTCGCTTTGTCGACTTTCGTTCTCGTCCATGGTGGTGCCCACGGTGGATGGTGCTACCAGCCGCTCGCCCGGGTCCTCCGAGCCGAGGGTCACGAGGTCTACGCGCCGACGCTGACCGGGCTCGGGGAACGCTCGCATCTGCTGCGTTCCGACATCGACCTTGACCTGCACATCAGTGACGTCGTCGCGGTCCTCCACTACGAGGACCTGCGCGACGTGATCCTGGTCGGCCACAGCTACGGCGGCATGGTCATCACCGGTGCGGCCGACCGCGCGCCCGACCGGGTGGGTCGCCTGGTGTACCTCGACGCGGCGACGCCGGTCAACGGTCAGTCGCTCCTCGACATCGCCGGCCCGATGATCGCGGCGACGCGTCCGCTGGGGCAGGTGGTCGACGGGGTCGAGCTGGTCCTCCTCCCTGTCGAGGACGCCGGCCGCCTCTACGGGGTGGAGGATCCCGGGGACCTGAAGTGGATGGACGACCGGCTCGCCGGGCACCCCTGGAGATGCTTCGAGCAGCCCCTCGAGCTCGGCAACGAGGACGCGTTGTGGGCCATTCCCCAGTATCACGTCGTGTGCACATCGACGCTGGCGACGCGCGACCGCGAGCAGATGGCGGGGGCGCGCGCCAACGGTCGGCTGTGGGACATCGACACGGGGCACGACCTCATGATCACCGAGCCCGAGAAGGTGGCCGCGGCGCTGGGCGAGATCGCCGCCGCCTGAACGCGTTTGGTCAGACCGGCTTCCCGTCGGCGTCGAGGTAGTCCTCGACCGCGATCCCGCTCTCCTGGAGCCGGCGGTACTCCGCCTCGTCGAGCCCCAGAAGCTGCCGGTACACGTACTCGTTGTCTTCCCCGAGCGTGGGTGATCCCCGGTCCCAACGCTGCGGGATGCCCTTGTACGCGTGGCCGAGATGGAGGTGGGTCCCGACGTCGGCCGAGGTGAGCGGGCGGATCCAACCCCGCGCGACGACCTGGGGGTCTGCGCATACCAGCTCCTCGTCGAGGAGCGGCGCGGCCGCCACGCCGGCCCGCTGCAGCTCGTGGAACGCGACCACGACGTCGCGCTCGGCCGCCCACGCACCGATCATCTCGTCGAGCAAGTCGTGGGCGGCGTAGCGGGCCCGGCAGTCGACGAACCGCTCGTCCTGGGCGAGCTCGGGCTGGCCGAGCACGGCGGCGAGGGAAGCCCAGGCCCGGTCGTCGGTGACGGTGAGGGCCAGCCACCGGTGCTCGCCCCGGCAGCGGTAGATGCCCTGGGGGGCCTGGCGCCGGTCGCGGTTGCCGACCCGCTCGGGCGGCTCGCCCATCTGGGCCTCGACCAGGACGTCGCCCAACTGGGCGACGATGTTCTCGAGCTGGGCCATCTCGATCACCTGCCCCCGTCCGGTGGCCTCCCGGTAGTGGAGCGCGGCCAGCACCGCGAACGCACCGGCTGGGCCGGTGGCCAGGTCCATGTACGTCGACGACGGGGTCTCGACGATCTCGCGGTCGTGGTGGCCGAGCAGGCTGACCAGCCCGCTCAACCCGTCGAACTGCGCGCCGAATCCGGTGTAGCCGGCCCAGTCGCCGCTCAGACCGGACGGGGGGAGGCGAAGCACGATCATCGAGGGGTTGCGGTCCAAGAGTTCGCTCTCGTGGATCCCGAGGCGGTGCAGGGTGGACGGCTTGAGGTTCTCCACGAAGACGTCGGATTGCTCCACCAGGCGCATGAACAACTCGCGGGCCTCCGGTCGGCGGGGGTCGAGGGTGCAGGACAGCTTGTTGCGGGCGAGCGAGTTGTTGAGGGCGTGACGGTTGTACGGCCGGTCCGGGCGGCCCTCGACGGCCGGCCCGTACATCGCGGCGAGGCTCCCCAGCCGGATGCGGGAGAAGTCGGGCCGGGGGAGGTAGCCCTTGGTCGTCGGAGGGAACGCAGACGGGTTCTCGATGCGGATGACCTCAGCCCCCAGGTCGGCGAGGAGAAGGGTCAGGTAGGGGCCCGACCACACCGTCGTCAGGTCGAGGACCCGGATGCCGTCGAGGGGCGGCGTGCCGGCCGGCTTGCGAACGACCGCCGGCCCCACCGGCTCGACCTCGTCCGGCCCGTCGACCGGCCCACCCGGGGGCGGTCCGGGCCAGTGCAGCCGCCACCCCCCCTCGCCGTGGCGATAGGGCGGGCCGGCCAGGAGGATCCGACCCTCAGCCCCGTCGGCCTCCGACCAGAAGCCGCGCTGGTGCAGGTGGTCGGCCTCCAGGACCTCGGGCACCGAGTTCACGTGCGCGAACGGCCACCCCGCCCGCTGCGCCATGGCGGTCAGCTCGGACCGGGTGTGCGCGAAGAGCCACGGGTACAGCGCCGCGTCGAGGAGTTCCTTGGTCTCGGGCCGCACGAAAGCGTCGGGCCGCGCGAAGGCCTCGTTGAGCTCCCCGTTGCCGAGCACCGAGAGCATCTCGCCGAGCTGCTGGGGCGTGGACATCATCGAGACGTAGCCGTCTGCGCACGGGAAGATGCCGATCGGCAGCAAGGTCCCGTCCGAGTTCGTGGTGGCGTCCGGCTCCGGGGCCCGGTCGCGGTACTCCCAGCCCAAGAATCGGCCGATCCGGAACGGGCCCGAACCCAGCGCCTCGGACGCCGCGCAGTCGAGATGGGCACCCACGCCGGTGGCCCGGGCGTAGAGCACCCCGGCCAGTGCCCCGCAGGCCAGGCAGTGGCCGAGGGTCGACATCGCCACGAGGGCGGGGAGCTTGACCGGGACGTCGGGTGAGCGGCTGAGGGGGAGGACGGTCCAGGCGGCGGCCTGAGCGACCAGATCGCTCCAGCGATAGCCGGCGTAGGGGCCCTCGAGGCCGAAACAGCTGAGCGAGGCGACCACGAGCCCCGGATGGCGCGTCCGGGTCTCGTCCCGGTCAGCGCCGAAAGCCGCCAGGTCCCCGCGCCCGGGGCTCTCGACCACCAGGTCGGCCGTCTCGAGGAGCTCCTCGAGATCCTCGGCCGCCGATCTCCCCCGCCCCCCCAGGATCACGGAGCGCTTGTTCGTGCCGAGGTGCAACCACGCGCCGGGACGCTCCCGCAGTTCGCTGCCGTCCTCCGGCTCGACCTTGGTCACGGTCGCCCCCAGGTCGGCGAAGACCTTGGCGCAGTACGTGCCGGCGGGCTCGTCGGAGCACTCAACGACCCGGATGTCGCTCAGCAATTGGCGCACGGTCAACCCCTGGAGGCGAGTCTCACCGACCCTCTCGATCGAGGGTCGGCGGTTTTTGGGATGGCAGTCTCGCATGGGCTCGCCGGCCGGATCGATCTCGCGCCAGCTCGCTGCTAGGAGCGGGGCGGTTGGACCGATGCCGAGGCGCCCGCCGGGTGCACCGTCTCGGCGCTCGTGCTGCCGCTGCGTGCGATCGCCCGCTCGTCGGTGCCCAGGTAGCTCGCGATCACGCGGGGGTCGTGCTGAATGTCCTTCGGCAAGCCCTTGGCGATCACCGAACCGGCCTCAAGGCAATAGACCCGTGTGCTGATGCTCATGACAAGCGGCATGTCGTGCTCGATCAGGAGCACGGAGGCCTGGAGCTCGCGCTGGACGGCCGTGATGAGCGGGCCGAAGGCCTCGGTCTCGCGCTGGGCGAGCCCGGCGGTGGGCTCGTCAAGACACAGGATCCTGGCGTTCAGTGCCAGCAGCCCGGCCAGCTCGACGATCCGTCGGGTCCCCGTGGACAGATCGCTCACGAACAGGTCCCGATAGGGGCCGAGGCCCAGGAAGGCGACCAGCTCGCCGACCTCGGACGTCGCCCGGCGGCTGTGGCGGCGGGCCCCGGGGAGCGCAAGCGCCGTCGAGAGCATCCCCGTCCGCCCCTTCGCCTCGAGCGCGACGAGCAGCGTCTCGTTAAGGGTGAGCTCCGGAAACAGCGTCGCCGACTGGAACGTCCGCCCGAGTCCGAGCATGGCCCGCCGAGCCGGGGGAATCCCGCTGATCTCCTCACCCAGGAGGCGCACCGAGCCCTTGCTCGGGACGAAACCGCCGACCGCGTTCATGAGCGTGGACTTCCCGGCCCCGTTGCTTCCGATCAGACCCACGATCTCGCGGTCGGCGACGCTGAGCGAGACATCGTTGACGGCGAGGTTGCCGCCGAAGTTGACGCTGAGGTCGGCCAGGGCGAGCGCCGGCGTCGCCGGCGCCGAGTCCGGCACCTCGGCCCGGCCCACCGAAGCCGGGTAGGAGGCGACCGCAGGGGCGAAGCGGTCACCGATCCGGCGATCGAACCAGTCGACGATCCCATCGCGGACGCCATAGACGATCTGGTTGAGTCCCCTGGGGAAGTACAGGAGGATCACCAGCAATCCGAGGCTCGAGGTGAGCAGCGCGAGGACCTGGCTATTGGGGGACAAGGCCGGGATGCCGACGACCCAGATGGCCCCGATGACGGCGCCGGTGACCGACCCCATCCCGCCGATGACCACCGTCGCGACCAGCGCGAGGGACCCATTGACCAGGAAGAAGTCCGATCCGCCGACCCCGTTGTTGGCGAAGGGGATGTTGGCGAAGGCGCCGCTCAATAGGGCGCCGCCGAGGCCCGCGAGGGCACCGGCGAGTGCGAAGGCGCGCACCTTGGTCCAGGCCGGAACGACCGTGTAGGCGGCCGCTGCGGTCTCGTTGTCTCGCACCGCCTTGGTGGTGCGGCCGACGCCGCTCGAGCGGAACCTGCTCAACAGCACGATCACCAACACCAAGATCGCCAAGACGATGTAGTAGTAGGTGCGGGGGCCGGACAACCTCAGGAACCACAGCCGCCCGGGCGTGAAGGGCACGTTGGCGCCGTCCGGGGAATCCCCGCTGAAGAGCGGCAGGAAGTAGAAGTACTGCTGAGCCGCGAGCGCGAAGGCAAACGTGACCACGGCGAGGTAGAGCCCGCGCACGCGCAGCGAACCAAGGCCGACCACGCCGGCGAGGAGAGCGCAGGCCACCGTTGTCGCGACGATGCTCGCCCAGAACGGGACACCCTCGACCACCAGGCGCGCGGCAAGGAGAGCGCCGATGCCCGCGAACGCCATCTGGCCGAGGGACAGCTGTCCGAGCCATCCCGTCACGACCGTCAGCGACGACGCGCAGATGGCGTACGCAAGGACTGCCGTGAAGAGCTGTTGACTCGACGGCTTCGTGATGACGATCGGGAGGATGACGGCCACGGCCCCGAGAAGGAGCACGCCCGCCTTGTCGATGTGCCGGATCCACCAGATGGATCGGAGCCGCTCGGGGACGGGACGGATCTTCGGCATGAATGCGAACGCCTGGGCCTCTCCGCTCAGATTCCGCCCATAGAACGCGAAGGCGACCAGCACGACGACGAGGAGCAGCAGGTCGGAGAGGCCGGGCACAGCGAGAAAGTTGTAGGTAAGGACGTTCTGCGCGATCCCGATCGCGATGGCCGCCACGACCGCCCGTCGGATCGACGTCATGCCCGCGATCACGGCGGCGGCCAAGGCGCGCGAGAGGGTCTCAGGCCCGAGGTTGGCCACCATGCCCACCGAACCCGCTTGTCCGGCGAGCAGGATGATGGAGAGCGTCGACAACCCTGCGGCGATCGACCACACCATGGTCGAGACCCACTTTGGATTGATGCCGGAGATCCTGGCCAGCTCGGAGTTGGTCGAACAGGCCTTGACCGTCTTTCCAATGGCCGTCCGTTCGAGGAACCAGGCGAGTAGGAGGATCGCGATCGGCGCGAGCACCAGCACCGACAGGTCTGTCCCGTGCACGCTGACCCCACCGACCGTCCAGGAGCCATTGATGGCGACCGGGTAGCGCAGGGTCACGTTGGTCGGCTCGGGGATCTCCACCGCGATCACCTGCGCGAGCTGTGCGACCCCGATGGTCGCCACCAGCACGACGACCTTGGGGGCCCGGCGCAGCCGGCGGACGACCGTCGAGTCGACCGCTGCGCCGAAGACGACCCCGATGAGGAGTGCGATGAAGAAGGCGATCCAGAATGGGACGTGGTACCGGAGGTTGAGCAGGGAGAGCATCACCGCGCCAACGACCCCCATGGCACCCACGGCGAAGTTGATGATCCGGGTCGCCCGATAGACCAGGATGACCCCGACGGCGATGACCGCGACGGCCAGGCCCTGAACGATGCCGTCGAAGATGATCTGGTTGTTGAGCCAGGACACGGCCAGCATCACTGCGGGACCTCACCACCGAGAAAGACCGCCCTGGCCAGATCGTCTCGCCGCATCAGCTCGCCCATGTCGCCGCTGAAGCGAACCCGGCCCTTCTCCAAGAAGACGGCCCGGTCGGCGATCGCCGCGGCGACGTTCAGCGACTGCTCGACGATGAGCAGCGTCACGCCATCGGCCTTGAGCCGCTCGACGACGCCGATGAGCTCCTGGACGACGATGGGCGCGAGGCCGAGGGAGAGCTCGTCGATCATGAGCACCTCGGAGTCGTGCAAGAGCGCGACCGCCAATGCGAGCATCTGCTGTTGTCCGCCCGACAGGCGGTCGGCGCGGAGCGAGCGACGTTCCGCCAACATCGGGAACAGGTCGTAGACCCGGTCGGTCCGGCGGCCGAGGTCGGCCCGGTCGGCCCGGTAGGCGAAGCCACCCATCTCGAGGTTCTCCGCGATGGTCATCCCCCCGAACACCCCCTTGCCTCCCGGCAGGAGGTGGATGCCGAGCTTGGAGCGCTGCTCGGGGGAGGTGTAGGTCACGGTCTGCCCGTTGAGCCGGACCACCCCCCGCGCGGGGGTCTCGAGTCCGGCGGCGACCCGGAGGGCCGTCGACTTGCCGGCGCCGTTCGTGCCCAGGAGGGCCAGCACTTCCCCTCGGCCCACCTCGAATCCGAGGCCGAAGAGCACCTGGACGTGCCCGTAGCTGAAGTCGACCGCGTTGAGCTGGAGCACCGGCACGGCGCCTTCGTCGCGCTGCCGGCGCTGGTGTTCGTCGAGCTCCTCTTGGAGCT
>JBOGFV010000244.1:0-4164 GCA_050743525.1 Acidimicrobiales bacterium | reverse complement strand
CCGATGTCGTTGATCTCGATCCGGGCGCAGTTCTCGCGGCACCCGGTCACCCCGATCTTGAACTTGCGGGGCAGGTTCGAATATTCGCGGTTGCCGGTGAAGAAGTCCGAGATGGCCCGGGCGGCCGGGTAGGAGTCGAACACCTCGTTGGGGTCGACCCCCGAGACCGGGCAGCAGGTCACGTTGCGGTTGGAGTCACCGCAGGCCTGCAGCGTGGTGACGCCCACGTCCCACAACCGCTGCCAGATGCGGGGCACGTCCTCGATCCGGATCCAGTGCAGCTGCACGTCCTGGCGGGTGGTGATGTCGGCGAAGCGGTTGCCGAACAACTCGCTGTCCTCGGGGCCCTCGGCGAAGGCGTCGGCGATCACCCCGATCTCGCGGACCTGGTCCGCCTTCAGGTGGCCGCCCGGCACCTTGATCCGGAGCATGAACGCGTCGCCACCCTGGCGCTGGGGGTAGATGCCGACCCACTTCAGGCGCTCGGCCTCACCGGGGGTCGAGTAGATGCCGGCCGGCCCCTCCTTCGAGTATCGGGCCACCACGTCACGGGCGGCCTCGACCGGGTGCCGGTCGAGCTTCCAGCGCTCGACCTCGCTCAGCTCGTTGAGCCACCGGTACGGGTTGACGAACGCCATGGGGCGTTCGCTGCCCCGAAAGCGGATCCCGTAGGGGTTGTCGGGGTCGCGGGTCGGCATCTCAGATGTGCAGGCCGCACTCGGTCTTGTCCGAGTCCGACCACCGGCCGGCGCGCGGCTCCTCTCCCTCGGCGACGGGCCGGGTCGTCGGCGCGCAACCGATCGAGAGGTAGCCATGAGCGACGAGGGGGTGGACCGGCAGGTCATGATCGGCCTCGTAGGAGGAGATGTCGGCGTCGGTCCAGGTCGCGAGCGGGTTGACCTTGACCAGGCCGAAGGCGTCGTCGAAGCCGGCCACCGGGATCTCGGCCCGGTTGGGACCGTCGGACCGCTTGAGCCCGGTGATCCAGGCCGCCTTGCCCTCCAGGGCCCGGCGCAGCGGCTCGACCTTTCGGAACTCGCAACAGCGCTCCGAGCCGCACGGCCACGCCGCGGCCTCGGGCCCAGGGCGGGTGACGGTCAGGTTGAGCCGGTAGCGGGACCGGGAGGTCTCGACCATGGCCAGGGTCTCGTCGAAGTGAGCCTCGGTGTCCAAGAAGACCACCTCGGTCCCGGGCTTGCGGGCCCGGACCAGGTCGACGATCACGATGTCCTGGAAGGAGCAGGCCACCACGAGCGAGTCCCCGAAGCGCTCGAGGGCCCAATCGATCGCCTTGGCCGCCGGCGCGTGCTCCAATTCGGCGTTGGCCGAGGCCAGCTCGTCGAGGAGCCCGGGAGCGGGGCTCGTCGTCACGTCGCTCATGGGCTGCACCCTTCGGTGGTGGGCGGCCACCCGCCGCTGGCCGGGACAACCGCCACGGGCTGGCGCCCGACTTGTCCGGGGCCTCTCTGGCGAGTATACATGACCTAGTAGGTCAAGTTTTCGGCGGGCCCCGCTACGCTCCGAACTGACGATATGACTCTCTCCGACACCGCCACCGCCCGTCCCTCGGGCCTCTCCGCCCCGGGGCGCCACGCCGACCACCTCTCCCTCCTCGAGTCGCACGCGATCTTCGTGCTGCGCGAGGTGGCAGCGGAGTCGGAACGGCCGGTCCTCCTCTTCAGCGGGGGCAAGGACTCGGCGGTCCTCCTCCACCTGGCCGTGAAGGCCTTCCGGCCGGGCAAGTTCCCCTTCCCGATCATGCACATCGACACCGGGCACAACTTCCCCGAGGTCATCGTCTACCGCGACGCCCGGGTGGCCGAGCTCGGCGAGCAGCTGATCGTGGCCAGGGTCCAGGACTCCATCGACCGCGGCCGGGTCCAGGACCCGGGGACGGGCCAGTCCCGCAACCGGCTGCAGGCGGTCACCCTGCTCGACGCCATCACCGAGCGACGCTTCGACGCCGCCATCGGGGGGGCCCGCCGCGACGAGGACAAGGCCAGGGCCAAGGAGCGGGTGTTGAGCTTCCGCGACGCGTTCGGCCAGTGGGACCCCAAGCGCCAGCGCCCCGAGCTGTGGCAGCTCTACCAGGGCCGGGTCGGGCCGGGTGAGCACGTCCGGGCCTTCCCGCTCTCGGACTGGACCGAGCTCGACATCTGGCAGTACGTCGAGCGCGAGGGAATCGAGCTCGCCTCCATCTACTTCGCTCACCGCCGCTCGGTGGTGCAGCGCGACGGCATGCTGCTCTCCCTCGGCGAGTGGGTGGCCCCCGAGCGCGGCGAAGTGGTCGAGGAGCTGAGCGTGCGCTTCCGCACCGTCGGCGACGCCAACTGCACCGGCGCGGTGCGCTCGGAGGCCACCACCCTCGAGCAGATCATCGGCGAGGTGGCCACCGCCCGGACCTCGGAGCGGGGCGCGACACGGGCCGACGACCGTTTCTCGGAAACGGCGATGGAAGACCGAAAGCGCGAGGGGTACTTCTAGGCGATGGCGCCGGTGGGACCACCCGGCGCGTCGACGACGACCGACGGGACCGGGGTCGACCTTCTCCGGTTTGCCACGATCGGTTCGGTTGACGACGGCAAGTCGACCCTGATCGGGCGGCTCCTCTTCGACACCCGGCAGCTCTTCGACGACCAGCTCGAGGCGGTCTCGGTGGCCTCCCGGCGGCGCGGCGTCGGCGAGATGGACCTCTCGCTCGTGACCGACGGGCTCCGGGCCGAGCGCGAGCAGGGCATCACGATCGACGTCGCCTACCGCTACGCCGCCACGCCGACCCGCAAGTACATCATCGCCGACTGCCCCGGCCACGTGCAGTACACGGCCAACATGGCGACCGGCGCCTCCACCGCCGACCTCGCCCTCGTGGTGGTGGACGCGACCGGCGGACTGCGCGAGCAGACCCGCCGCCACACCTGCATCGCGGCGCTGCTCGGCGTCGACCAGCTGTTGGTGGTGGCCAACAAGATGGACCTGGTCGGCTGGGCGCAGGGCTCTTACGACCACGTCGCCGAGCAGATGCACGAGCTGGCGGAGCGGCTGTCGATCGAGTCGTGCAACGTCATCCCGATCTCGGCCCTCCACGGCGACAACGTGGTCGACCGCTCCGACGCCGCCCCCTGGTACGACGGGCCGACCGTCCTCGAGGCGCTGGAGTCGGCGCCGGCCGGCGGGTGGTCGGCCGTCCACGGCACCCACCTCGGCACCGGGGCCCGCCTCCCCGTCCAGTGGGTGCTGCGCCACGGGGACGGCCGCTCCTATGCGGGCATCGTCGGCGGCGGCACGCTGCGGCCCGGCGACGAGGTGGTGGTCCTGCCGGGCGGGCACCGCACGACCGTCTCGAGCATCACCACCTACGACGGCGCGCTCGACGAGGCGCAGGTCGGCATGTCCGTTGCGGTCGACCTCGACCACGACCTCGACGTGTCGCGGGGCGATCTGATCGCGTCGGCCGACGATCCGCCCGAGGTCACGAGCGAGCTCGAGGCGACGGTGTGCTGGTTCGGGGCGAAGCCGCTGCGGGTCGGCGACCGGTTGCGGGTCAAGCACACCACCAGGGTCGCGCCGGCCCGGGTGACCGAAGTGGTGGCCGGCTTCGACGTGAACGATCTCTCCCTCACCCCCGCCGACGAGCTCTCCGACAACGAGATCGGGGTGGTGCGCCTCCACACCGGGACCCCGCTGGCGGTCGACTCGTATAGGACCAACCGGATCACCGGGAGCTTCGTCCTGGTCGACGAGGCCACCAACGCGACCCTGGCCGCCTGCATGGTCGGCGCCCCGCCACTGGCGGAGTCCCACCCCGAGGCGGTCCACTAGCGCGATGGGACCCGCGCCCCCCTACCCGGTCGTGCTCAGGATCGAGGGGCGACGCTGCCTCGTGGTGGGGGGAGGCCCGGTGGCCGCCCGCAAGGTCGCCGACCTGGTCGCCTGCGGCGCGCTGGTCACGGTGGTCGCTCCCGACGTCGACGCCGACATCGAGGCGCTGGCCCGCTCGCAGCGGGCGCTGACCGTCGAGCGGCGCCCCTATGCGGCCGGCGAGGCCGGCCGCTACCGACTGGTCGTCACCGCGACCGGGATCCCCGAGGTCGACCGGCAGGCCGCCGACGACGCCGAGGCCGCCGGGATCTGGGTCAACAGTGCCGACGACGCCGACCACTGCAC
>JBOGFV010000243.1:0-6440 GCA_050743525.1 Acidimicrobiales bacterium | reverse complement strand
CCCCCAGGAAGCCCAGCCGGTCGGGGCCCGAGTAGACGCGCTCGACCACGATCCGGCTGTCGCGGCACAGACACCCGGCCACCACCCAGAACGCGGCCTGGGACGGGTCGCCGGGGACGTCGAGGTCGAGGGGGCGCAGGCCGGAGGGCCGGATCCGGACCGACCGGCCCCTCCCCCACGGCTCGACGGCGATGTCGGCGCCGGCGGCCGCCAGCATCTCTTCGGTGTGGACGCGGGTGCCGACGGCCTCCCGCACCACCGTCTCCCCTTCCGCTTCCAGACCGGCGAACAGGATCGCCGCCTTCACCTGGGCGCTGGCCATCGGCGGGGCCCACTCGATCCCATGCAGGCCACCCCCATGCACGATGAGCGGCGGGGTCACCGTCGGTCCTGTCCCCTCGACCGTCGCGCCCATCGCGCCAAGTGGCTCGGCGATGCGGTCCATGGGCCGCCCCGAAAGCGATGGATCACCGGTCAGGCTCGTCTGCCACGGCCGGCCCGCCACCACGCCGACCAAGAGCCGCATCGAGGTGCCCGAGTTGCCGCAGTCGACCGCACCGGCGGCCTGGTGCAACCGGTCGCGCCCGCCCTCGATCGAGACGGTGGCGCCGTCCCGGTGGACGGTCGCGCCGAGGGCCCGCACGGCGGCCTCGGTCCGGGCGACGTCGTCGCCGTCGGAGAGACCACGCACCGTGCTCGTCCCGTCGGCCAGCGCGCCGATGAGCAGGGCCCGGTGGGAGATGGACTTGTCACCGGGGATCCGGGCTCCCCCGGTGACGGCGAGCCCCCCGGCGACCGAGACGGCGTCGGGAAGGGCGGCCGGGCTCATGCCAGCTCGATGACCGTGCAGGAGTGGCCGCGCGCCTCGACGGCGCTGCGGAGCCGGTCGGCCTGGTCGGCCCCCACCACCAGCGTGAGGACGCCTCGGGGACCCTCGGCCGAGTGGGCGATGGTCAGGTCGTAGATGTTGATGCCGAGGTCGCCGGCCAGGCCGGTGAACTCCGCGAGGACGCCCTGCTGGTCCGGGACCGGCACCCGCAACTCGGCCAGCCGGTCCGGACGGGTGCCGCTGGAGGGCAGCTCGCGCCGGGCGGTGCTGGCCCGCTGGAGCAGTTCGAGCAGCCCGGACCGGTCACCCCCGGCGATCTTGGTCCGCAGGGCGCTCAGGTCATCGAGCAGGCGGTCGAGCCCCGTCACGATCGCCTCGGCGTTGTCGGCGCAGATGTCCGGCCAGATCGTGGGCTGTCCGGCCGCCACCCGGGTCATGTCCCGGAATCCGCCGGCGGCCAGCCGCAGCAACGCCCCGTCGGCCTTCGCCCCGTCGGCCGCTTCGTTCATCAAGGTGGCGGCGACCAGGTGCGGGACGTGGGACACGACCGCCACCAGTCGGTCGTGGTCGGCCGGGGACAGGGCGATCACGTCGGCGCCCAGCTCGCCGACCACCGCGCTCAGCCGCGCGTAGGCGCCCGGGTCGGTCTCGACGGTCGGGGTCAGCACCCAGGTCGCGCCGACGAAGAGGTCAGGCTCGGCACCCTCGATGCCCGACTGCTCGGAGCCGGCCATGGGGTGGCCGCCCACGAACCGGGGGTGGCGGACCGCGTCGACCACCGGCCCCTTCACGCCGCTGACGTCGCTCACCACCGTGTCGTCGGATCGGCCCGGTTCGGCCAGGATGGCCGACGCCACCGAAGGCACCTGACCGGCCGGCGTGGCCACGAAGACCACCTCGGCGTCGAGCCCGTCGCCGACCTCGTCGATCGCGCCGACCTCGATGGCTCGCCGCGCGTGGTCGGCGTCGGCGTCCCGGCCGGTCACGTGCCAGCCCCGGGCCCGCAGGGCCTTGCCGAGCGAGCCGCCGATCAGCCCGGTGCCGACCACCAGGGCGCGGCGCGGCCCGCCGTCGGTGGCCGGACCGCTCACCGTGTCCCCGATGCGAGCGGTCGAACTCCCTCAGGCCGGCAGGTCATCGCGGAGCCCCTGGGCGCCGTGGAGATAGACGTGGCGCAGCTCATCGCGGGACCGGTCGGTGTGCACGTGGAGCAGCACCCGCAGGCACCTCGGGGTCCCGCCCTCCACCGCGATCTCCGAAGCGCACAGGAGCGGGACCGCCCCGAACCCGATGTCGCGGGCCCCGGTGGCCGGGAAGCCCGAGGTGACGTCGGGGGTGGTGGTGAAGATGATGCTGATGATGTCGTCCTCGACCAACCCGTTGCTGCCCATGACCTCGCTCAGGAGCTCCTGGATGCGCGCGGCGATCTGCTCGGGGGTGTCCTCGTCGACGGTGGTGGCGCCGCGCAGGGCTCGCGTCACGGGGGCTCCGGGCATCGGGGTGGAATGCTACCGGCCGCCGGGCGCTCGCCGGTTGCCCGGGCGCGCCGCCTGACCAGGGCGGAGAGGCCCCCCGGGTGCGCGATCCTGGGGCCGTGGTGACCAGCCCCGGCCAGAACCCCATGTTCCGGTTCGATGATCACCTCGCCGACCTGATCTTCGACTACTGCCGGCGCCGTCTGGCCCTCGACCCGGTCCCCCTCGACCTGGGCGGCAGCGCCCCCATCGATCCCACCGCCCTCGATGGCGTGATCGGCCCGGGGCCGAACGATCCCGAGACGGTGCTGGCGGTGTTCGAGTCCGAGCTGGCCCCCGGGATCGTGTCGGCCGACAGCGCGCGGTTCTTGTCGTTCATCCCGGCGGTGCCGACCAAGGCGTCGCTGCTGTTCGACATGATCGTGTCGTGCTCGTCGCTCCAGGGCACGTCGTGGCTGGAGGCGGCCGGGGCGGTGCGGGCCGAGAACCAGGCCCTCTCGGTCCTGTCCGCCCTGGCCGGGTTGCCGGCCTCGGCCGGTGGTTGCTTCGTCTCGGGCGGCTCGATCGGCAACCTCTCGGCGCTCCTGGTGGCCCGGGACACCGCGACCTTCCGCCCGACCCCCGAGTCCCCCCGGCCCAAGGTGGCGGTCAGCCAGGAGGCCCACTCGTCGGTGACCAAGGCGCTGCACGTGATCGGGTGCGACGCGCTGGTCGTCCCGGCCGTCGACCACCGGCTCACCGGGACCGAACTCGAGCGGGCCCTGGCCGCCGCGCCCGAGGGCTCGGTGGTCGCGGTCGTCGCCACCGCCGGGACCACCAACGCGGGGATCGTCGACGACTTGGCCGGCCTGGCCGAGGTGGCCGGACGGCGGCGCCTGTGGTTCCACGTCGATGCCGCGTACGGGGGCGCGGCGCTGTTCGCGCCGTCGGCCCGCCCGCGCTTCGACGGCATCGAGCAGGCCGACTCGCTGGTCGTCGACCCCCACAAGTGGCTGTACGCGCCGTTCGACTGCGCCGCGCTCATCTACCGGGACCCCGCGCTCGCCCGGGCGGTGCACTCCCAGCAGGCCGAGTACCTCGAGGTATTCCACGAGGGTGAGGTCGAGCCCTACAACCCGAGCGACTACGCCTTCCACCTCACGCGCCGGGCCCGGGGCCTGCCGCTGTGGTTCTCGCTGGCCGTCTACGGCACCGACGCCTACCGCGACGCCATCGAGACGGTGCTCGCGATGACCAGGGAGGCGGCCCGCCTGATCGACGCACGCCCCCACGTCGAGCTGGTCCGGGAGCCCGAGCTCTCCATCGTCTTGGTCCGCAGGCCGGGCTGGTCGCGGGCCGACTACGACGCCTGGTCGGACGAGCTGCTGGCCGCGCAGATCGGATTCGTCGTGCCGACCAGCTTTGAAGGCCAGCCGGTGGCCCGCTTCGCGTTCTTGCATCCCGACACGACCATTGAGATCGTCGCCGAGATCATTGACACCCTCGCGTCGTCACGGCCAGCCAATCCTCTCGTTGCGCCTGGTCGAAGCGTGACGCGATGAGCGGCGGTTCCAAAGCTCTTGGGGCACCGCTCCTTCGAGCGATCCGCGAGGCGTGGCTTCGTCTTGTGATTGAGCAGCGCGAAGCCGATCCGGTGATCGTCGGACTCGGGCTGGTCGGCTCCCTCGGTCGTGGCGATGCCGACGACTGGAGCGATGTCGATCTCTTCCTCGTCGTGGCGGACGATCAGATCGATCGCTATGCCGACCCTTCCCGGCTGCCGAGACCCGAGCAGCTGGTCCTGAGTCTCGATGCCCGTCACAACGTGCCGCGGGGCGCCCGTTCGGTCGGTGTCCACTACGTCATCGACGCTCTTCCCTTGAGCGCCGACGTGTACGTGTATCCGCTCTCGCAGGGTGCCTGGGTGGCCGACGCCACCGTTGTCGTCGACCGGGTGGGCCTTCCCCGGCTCCGTGACAGCTTCCAGGAGCACCTGGAGAGGCGCGAATGCCAGCCCCCTAGCGCGAACCTGGAGGGCGCTCACCGGCTCCTGCAGATCGCTCTCATCCCGGCGGCCGCGAAGCGAATCGCACGCGGCTCGGCCGACGCGGTGCGCATGGTCGAGCTCGTCGGTGGACCGTTCGCACCGGCCGCCACCCCGACCGAGCAGCTCGAAGCGCTCCGACAGCTGCTCGTCCGGTATCGCGATGGGGCGCCGGAAGCGAGCCTGGACGCCACCAGCAACTACCTCGACCTTGTCTCGGAGCGGCTCCAAGGCCCGATGCGACGAGCTGCGACTCAGCGTTCGAGGAGCGGGTCCTCGGGGCGCCGGACCGATCCCCGCTCGGCCCGACGGCGCCACGCGATCCCCGACAGCGCCTCCAGGACCACCCGGCCGCCCAGGTAGGCGGTCACCTCGGCGTGGTCGTAGGGGGGCGACACCTCGACCACCTCGATCCCGATCACCGGCACCTCCATGGCGACGCGCCGCACCGCGTCGAGCAGCTGGCGACTGGACAGGCCGCCCGGCTCGGGCGTGCCGGTCCCGGGGGCGAGCCCCGGGTCGACCACGTCGACGTCGACCGACAGGAACACCCCGACGCCGCCGTCGGTCGCGATGGCCATCGCCTCGGTCAGGCAGTCGTCGAGGCCGCGCGCCACCACCTCGGTCATCTCGTAGCTGCGCATGCGCTGCTCGGCCATCCAGGCCAGGGTGGCGGGCCCCGGCCAGTAGCCGCGCAGCCCCATTTGGAGGAACCGATCGCCCCGCACCGCCCCGGACTCGATGAGCCTGCGCATCGGGGTCCCGTGCCCGTAGAGGGAGCCGAACTGGGTGTCCCCGGTATCGGCGTGGGCGTCGAAGTGGATGATCGACAGCTCGCCCCAGCCGTGCACGCGGGCCACGCTGGTCGCGTCGGGCAGAGCGATGGTGTGGTCCCCGCCGAGGACGACCGGGATCGCCCCACCCCCGGCCAGGCTCTGGACCGCCCGCTCGAGGCGCTCGAGCGACGCCGTCATGTCGCCAGGCGGCATCTCGACGTCGCCGGCGTCGACCACGGCGAGCTCGGCCAGCGCGTCGACCCCGAGGGCCAGGTGGGGCCGGCGGCCGTCGTGGGGGAGATAGTCGGTGGCCCGCATGGCCGAGGGGCCGAACCGGCAGCCAGCCCGGTGCGAGGTCCCACCGTCGAACGGCGCGCCGAGGATGACCGCTCCGGCACCCTGCAGGGTGGCCGGGTCGTCGAGGTCGGCCGGCGGCACGCCCAGGAAAGTCACCGGCGGGCCGAACATGACCGTGCGCGTCACCGCCCCATTCTGCCGGGGCAGGCGGCCTCGGACCGGCTGGGTTCAGGGGCGCTTGGCCGCCACCAGCAGCGCCCGCACCTCCTCGGCGCGGAGGGCCCGCCACCGCCCCGGCTTGAGCGAGGGGTCGGCGACCGGGCCGATGCGGGTCCGCACCAGCCGCCGCACCTGGTGCCCGACCGCCTCGCACATTCGCCGGACCTGTCGGTTGCGGCCCTCGTGCACGACGATGCGGATCACCGCGGGGGCCACCGCGCCGACCTTGGCCGGGGCGGTCCGCCCGTCGGCGAGCTCCACGCCCTGGCGCAGCGAGCGCAGCGCGCCGGCGCTCGGCGGAGCGTCCAGCTCGACCAGGTACTCCTTGTCGACACCGTGGCTCGGGTGGGCCACCGCATTGGCCAGGTCGCCGTCGTTGGTGAGGAGGATCAGGCCCTCGGTGGCGAGGTCGAGCCGGCCGACCGGGTACACGCGCGGGTCGGCGGGAACGAGGTCGGTCACGACCTCGCGTCCCCGGGCGTCGGACGCGGCCGACAGCACCCCGGCCGGCTTGTTGACCAGGTAGTAGACGAGGCCGGGCGCGGTCGGCACCAGGACCCCGTCGACCTCGACCCGGTCCCGCTCGCGGACGCGGTCACCCAGGACCGCAACGTGGCCGGCGACGGTGACCCGGCCGGCGTCGATGATCTCCTCGCAGACCCGGCGACTGCCGAACCCGGCCCGGGCGAGGACCTTCTGAAGCCGCTCGCCGTCCGGGTCGCCGGGGCGCGTGGCGGCGCGGGCCGGGGCCCGCTCAGTCACCCACGGCCGGGCGGAGGCGGTCCTCGAGCTCGACGACCGCGTCCGGACCGGGCAGGAAC
>JBOGFV010000242.1:0-18783 GCA_050743525.1 Acidimicrobiales bacterium | reverse complement strand
CCTCGTGCCCCGGGCCTCGTTCTTCGCCCTCGAACAGGTCCGCAAAGCCCGAGCCGGCGGCATCCCCCGACTGGTCACGGCACATGAGGATCTGTTGGTCTTCATCAAGAAGGCCGACGGGCGACGCGCCCGATGAGCGACGCCGCGCCGCAACGCCGGCTGGAAGAAGACCCGGGGGAGCCCGAGCTCGTGGTCCACCCACCCCGCCTGGTCGAGATGAGCGACGAACAGCACCAGACGGCGGTCCGCCTGCTCGTCGCCCTCATCGACGCCCGCCTCGCCCGCAGGCGGGCCGCTGGCTCGCCGATGGGCGGCCAGCGCCGAGGGGTCGGCCGAGCGGCACCCGAGCAGTGAGCCGTCCCGCCTTGAGATCCGCCCGCGGCTCTGGTCTCCTCGGAGTCCCCGAGCAAGGAGGCCAGACCGTGCGGGTCGCCACCTACACCAGGATCTCGACCGACGAGGACCACCAGCCGTTCTCCCTCGAAGCCCAAGCCGGCCGCCTGGAGGCCTACGTCTCCAGCCAGGACAACTGGCAGAAGACCCGCGCCTTCACCGACCAGCGTTCCGGCGCCACCCTGGACCGCCCCGGGCTCCAGCGCTGCCTCAGTGAGGCCAAGGCCGGCCGCTTCGACCTCCTCCTCGTCTACCGCGTCGACCGCCTGGCCCGCTCCGTGCGCGGCCTCGCCCAGATCCTCGAAGACCTCGACGCAACCGGCGTCGCCTTCCGTTCGGCCACCGAGCCCTTCGACACCACCACCCCCGCCGGGCGGATGATGGTCCAGATGCTCGGCGTGTTCGCCGAGTTCGAGCGGGCCACCATCATCGACCGGGTCATCGCCGGCATGGAACGCAAAGCCGCCCGCGGGGCGTGGACCGCCGGGTCCCATCCCTACGGCTACCGGCCCGACAAGGAGACCGGGTTCCTCGCCCCCGTCGAGGGCGAAGCCCCCCTCGTCCCCACGATCTTCGACCTCTACGCCCGACGCCGCCTCGGCACCCGGGCCGTCGCCAACTGGCTCAACGAACGCGGCTACCGCACCCGGACCGGGCGCCCGTGGAGCCACCGGGCCGTCGTCACCATCCTGCGCAACCGCGCCTACCTCGGCGAGGTCTACTTCCGCGACCAGTGGCACAAAGCCCCCCACCAGCCGCTCGTCTCGACCGAACTGTTCTACGCCGTCCAAGGCGTCCTCACCGAACGCGGCGAGGACTACTCCAAGCGGGCCTCCAACCCCTCCGAGTACCTCCTCACCGGGCTCATGCGCTGCACCCGATGCCACCGCCAGTACCTCGGCACCGCGGCGACCGGGCGCTCCGCCCGCTACCGCTACTACACCTGCTACTCCCGCCAACGCTACGGACCGGCCCGCTGCGACGCCGACCGGCTCCCCGCCGACCAGCTCGAATCCGCCATCCGCCAGTCCCTCCGGGCCACGTTCGCCCGCCACGACCTCCTCGGCGCGGCCATCACCGCCTGGCGGGCCAACCACGACGCAGAACAGCCCCACGTCCACGACCAGCTCGCCCAAGTCGACGCCGAGATCGGTCGCACCGAGGATGCCGTCGAGCGCTACCTCCTCGCCTTCGAAGCCGGCACCATGCCCGAAGCCATCTGCGGCGAACGGCTGCGCACCTTCGCCCAGACCGTCACCGACCTGCGCTGCCGCAAAGGCGAGCTCGCCGCCCAACTCGACGACGAGCCCGCCGACACCTACGACGACCTCGACCTCACCGAGCTCGAAGACCTCGTCGAAGACATCCTCACCCACGACGACGAAGCCGACCTGCCCGCCACCAAGGCCCTCTTCCAACAACTCATCGAAGGCATCGAGGTCGACGGCCGCCAAGCCATCCGCCCGACCTTTCGCGTTCCGTCGCTCGTGCCCGCGGTTCGTAATCTGTCCGGGTTAGTGGAGACGAAGGGACTCGAACCCTCGACCCCCTGCGTGCAAAGCAGGTGCTCTAGCCAGCTGAGCTACGTCCCCGTGAACCTCTGCACCACGATACCCAGCCGGTGCCGTCAGCCTGCAGCGTGCTCTCGCAGCTCGGCGAGCTCGACCCACTCGAGCACCGACGCGTGCGTGGCCTCCAACACCACCGGTGGTGCGACGCCGGCGTCGAAGGCCTCCTTCCAGCGGGACGCGCAAAGGCACCACTGGTCGCCCGCCGACAGGCCGCCGAACCCGGATGCGGGCTGCGGCGTGCTGAGGTCGTTGCCGGCGGCTTTTGAGAACTCCAGGAACTCGTCGGTCATCTGCGCACAGACGACATGCACGCCGAGGTCGTCGGCACCGGTGGTGCAGCAGCCGTCGCGGTAGAAGCCGGTCAAGGGATCGAAGCTGCAGGATTGCAGCTCGCCACCGAGGACGTTGAGGGCCATCGCCTATTTCACCATCTCGTCGGGGAAGTCCTCGACTAGGGGTCGGCGCGGCGGGCCGCCACCTCGGCGTGAACGGGCCCTCCGGTGGCCTTGTCGAACGTCTCCATGTCAGTCGGGACCACGACCCGCCGGGCCACGAACCGGCGGCGGGACAGCGCCCCGACCCCGGCCGCGACGAAGCACGTGACTGCGCCGACCACCAGGCCGATCCTGGGGTTGGAGACCCGGATGACCCATCCGATCGTCGGGCCCCCGATGGGGGTCGAACCGAGAAACGCTACGGCCCACAGGGCCATGACCCGGCCCCGCATCGACGGATCCGAGTTCAGCTGGAGGGTCGAGTTGCCCAGAGCCAGGAACGACACGCTGCCCCAGCCCACCAGGGCGAGCGCGATCAGCTCCAGCGGGAGGATCGGGGCGAGGGCGGCGAGCAGGGTCACCGCCCCGAAGCCCATCGCGGCGATCACGAGAGGGCGAGTGCCGGTGGAGCCCCGGGCGGCTGTCCAGAGGCCGCCGATCACCGCGCCGATCCCCATTGCGGCGGTCATGAAGCCGTAGGCCTCGGAACTGCCGTGGAAGGTGTGCTTGGCCAGCTCCGGGAGCGAGACCTGGAACTCGTAGGTGAGCATCCCGACCATGGCCATCATCACCAGGGGCACGGCCAGGCGCCGGTTGTGGCGCACGTACGACAGGCCCTCGCGCATCTGGCCCTTGGCCCGCTGGCTCGGCACGCTCGGGTCGAGGGCCGACTTGTCCATCGTCATCAGGGACGCCACCACCGCCACGAAGCTCGCCGCGTTGGCCAGGAAGCACACGCCCACGCCGACGGTCGCGATCAGGACGCCGGCGACGGCCGGGCCGACCGCCCGGGCCGCATTGACGGTGACCGAGTTGAGCGTCACCGCGTTGCGCAGATCGGTCGGGCCGACCATCTCGAGGACGAAGGCCTGTCGGGCCGGGTTCTCGAACGTGTTGTTCAGCCCGAGGAGGACGGCCAGGACGCACACCTCCCACAGGCGGATCACGTGGGTGATGCTGAGCAATCCGAGCACCAGCGCCTGGATCCCCATGAGCGACTGCAACACCACCATCAGGCGCCGCTTGTCCACCCGGTCGGCGATGACCCCTCCGTAGGGGCCGAGGAGGAGGATCGGGAGGGTCTGCAACGCGATCACGAAACCGAGGTCGGTGGCCGAGTTGGTGAGGGTGAGGACCAACCACGCCTGGGCCGTCGTCTGCATCCAGGTGCCGACCAAGGAGATGGTCTGCCCGAAGAAGTAGCGGCGGTAGTTGGGGACGCCCAAAGCGGAGAACGTCATCCGACCGGCCCGTCGAAGCCGGCCCGGACCGCTCGCCACCGCGGTCTCGCTCATCGGGGCCGGTCCTTCAGGCGCTCGGCCAGGCGCTCGAGGACCGGGAGCGCGTCGATGACCAAGCGGTGCTCGGTCTCCGTCAGCCCATCGAGCTCCACGCTCAGCTGGTCGGTCCGCTCGTGGCGGATCCGCTCGACCAGCTTCCGGCCGGCCGGCGTCACCTCCAACAGCGCGGCACGGCGGTCGACCGGGTGCCGATGACGGCGGATGAGCCCCGGGTCCTCGAACTTGCGGGCCACCCGGGAGAGCATCGTGGGGTTCAGTCCCTCGGCGGCGGCGAGGTCCGAGAGCCGGATCGGGCCTTGTTTGGCCACGGTCTGGAGGACTGAGATCTGGGTCGGGGTGTAGCCGGCACCCGCCTTGGTCGGTCGCAAGTGCCGGGAGATCCGGGCGATCGCCGAGCGCAGCCGGGCGGCCGCCTCGGGCTCGGTCTGGTGTGATTGGAGTGTGGTGTTGACCCGGCCGGTCACGATCCCTCGGATAGTTGCTTGCCTGGTGGCAAGTTTAGTTGGTCCGACGAGGACCCGCCCCCAGAGATGGCATCCGTGGAGGCCCCACTAGGGTGCCCGGCGATGGACACCCGCGAGTTCCTCGGCATGGGCGCGCTCGACGACGATCGACTGCATTGGGAGCTCGACGTCGAGCCCGGGCTCTCCACCCCCGGCGAGTTCATGTACGGGGGGTGCGGGCTGGCCGCCGGCATCGTCTCGATGGAGATCGCGTCCGGCCGACCGACCGTCTGGGCGACCGCGCAGTACCTGTCCTTCGCGGCGACCGGCAGCCATCTCGAGCTGGACGTGGTCCTGGCCGCCGTCGGCCGCAAGACGACCCAGGCCCGCTCGATCGCCCGAGTCGGTGACAAGGAGATCCTCACCGTGAACTCGGCCCTCGGACAACCGACCGGCGAGTTCCTGGGGATCTACGTCGAGCCGCCCCTGGTCGAGCGCCCCGAGAACTGCGCACCGCGAGGCTCATTCAGCGGGCCGCTGGCCGAGTCGGTGTTCGACAAGATCGAGACCCGCCAGGCGCTCGGCCGCTCGTGGGGCGAGATGAGCGAATCGAGGCCGCGCGAGGAGCCGGCCCGCTCCGCGATCTGGGCCCGCATGCCCGGCCACCTCGGGATGGAGGCGGCGGCGCTCGCCGTCTTTGGAGATCTGGTCTCGGGCGGAGTCTCCCAGGTGGTCGGACGGCCCAGCCACGGAAGCAGCCTCGACAACACAATCCGGATCGCCGAGCTCTCCCCGACCGAGTGGGTGCTGTGCGACATCACCATCCAGGCGATCGCCGGTGGCTATGCGCAGGGCCACGCCAACCTGTGGTCCGAGGAAGGGCGCCTGCTGGCGACGGCCAGCCAGTCGATGTCGGCCCGGACGTTCGCCGGCTAGCTCATCGGGGGCGCGAGCAGGAGCCGCCCTTCCTCCACCACCGCGCCACGGTGCTCCCGCAGCCCCGGGACGCTGGCGCGCCTCGCCTTTCGATAGCCGGCCAGCGCGCCGCCGAGTCGCTTGGCCCGCTCCGAGAACCGCACCGTGACGTAGCCGCAGGCCGTCGAGCCCAGCCCGGCCACGAAGCCCTCCCACGTGCCGAAGCGCACCGCGACGGCAACGCCGAACCCGCCGTAGAGCATCGAGAACGCCGCGACGCAACTGAGCAGCTTGACCGTCGCCTTCATCCCCTCGTTGGTCGGCCTCTTGGCGACCTGCTTGATGATCTGGTACGGGACGAGATGGATGATCGCCCCGGCCAGCGCGAAGGGCCCGCCGATCACGATCTTGACGACGGTCCAGACGAACAGGACCCGCACCCACCAGCCCCGATAGCTGGCCGAGAGCTGGGCGTCCGAGAGACCCACCACCTCGAGGTCCTCGGAGTAGCGGGCGTAGGCGGCCCGAAGGGACCGCCCCGCCTCGGAGCCTCGCGACGCCTCGGCGGTGGCAAGCGCCCGGGCGAGCTCGTCGCGCTCTGACAAAGCGACGGCTCGGGGGGTGAGGGTGTCGGGGGTCCTCGCCATCACATCGGCGATCTGCCGGAACGTCCAGGCGGCGGTCCAGGATTGGTAGGCCGGGCTCAGGACGGCGAGGGCAGCCGCGATCTCGTCGGTGAGATCACGCACCGCCCGGTGGTCATCGGCCCGATAGCGTTCGGCCCAGCCACTCACGTCGAGCGGCTCGCCCACCCGGACCAGCGCGACCGAGCGGAACCGGGCCTTCTCGTCGTAGACGATCCCGACCGGCTGCACGACCACCCCTTCGGTCCCCTCATCGACCGCGGCCCCGAGCGCGATCCGGGCCGCCCCGGTCTTCAGGGGCTGGAGCTCGGGCTCGTCGTGGCTGATCCCCTCCGGGAACAGCGCCACCACGCCGCCCCGGGCCAACATCCGGCGGCAGGTCCCGAAGGTCGAGTCGTTCCTGGTGGTGGCCAGGCCGTCCTTGGCCCGGTAGACCGGGACCACTCCAGCCAGCTTCAGGAGCGGCCACAGAGGAGCGATCTTGAACAGGGTCGACTTCCCGAGGAACCGGGGAAAGCGTCGCAGCATGGCCATGAGGAGGAGCCCGTCGACCAGCCCATTCAGGTGGTTGGCAACGAGCACCGTCGGCACGTCCGGGGCCAGGCGCTCGGCTCCTTCGACCTCAACCTCGCGGAAGAAGATCCGGATGAGCAGGCCGCCGAGCGCGCCCATCACCCGATCGGCGGCCCTCCGCACGGGGTCACGCTAGCGAGAGGGCACTACCTCAGGGGGCTGGCAGCAACACCGGGGCCGAGCCGGCGGCCCAGCTCCGAGAGGTCCGGACCCATCGCCCGCTCGAGCACCTCGAGGCTCTCGGAGACGATCGTCGGAAGGTTTCCACCTTCCATGTACCAGCGCGTGTGCGCGGCCTGGATGACCCCGCCGGCCGCCGCCGCGAGCATCGTCGGAATGAGGTCGGATGCCGAGAGGCCGAGCTTCGAGCCGAGGTGCTCGGCGATCAGGCGCTGGCTGTTCAGCTGGATCCCGCCCATGACGGCCCGGATGACGGGCGGGTTGGCCCGCACCACCGAGACCCAACGCCGGACGTAGGCCTCGTCGTCGGCCAGCGAAGCGGCCTCGAACGCCACGCGGACCGAGTGCAGGGGCGGCTCGTCGGGGGGACGATTTTCCAGGGTGGCCGCCATGACCTCGGTGTTCCGCTGGATCCGGAGCTGGAGGATGTCCTCCTTGGCCGGGAAGTAGCGGTAGAAGGTGCGAACCGAGATCTGCGCCTCGGCGGCGATCTCCTGGACGGTCACCTCGGCGAAGCCACGCTCCTCGAACAGGCGCAACGCGACGTCCTCCAGCTCGGAGATCATCAGTGCGGCCCGCTTCTCTTTCAGCTGTTGCACGAGGGACTGGGTCACCAGGTCACTACCTCCATCGAGATCGGGCCAGCATACGCGCGGCCCGGCACGACGGTGCCCTGGTGGCATGATGTGTCGACCACGGAAACGGTTCGCCCCCGCCCCGCTCAGTGGTGCAGGGCGACGCGCTAACACCGACCGGGGGTCTGGCGCCGCTGCGGCGACGGGCGGCCCTGGGGGCGGACCGTGGCCGGAACATCCGAGAGCTCGAACGGGAGCGGCCGCGACCGTACCCAGTCGGCGGCGCTCGACCCAGCCCTCCGGCGCTTGGCGACGGTCACCCTCGATGATGGCGATGGTGGCGGCGGGCTACACCGAGCTAGGCGAGCGTGACGTTCCGCGTGCCAGCACGACCATCAGCATCTCGCGGCAGGTCGGGGGCTCGATCGCGACGGCATTGCTCGCAGTGGTGCTGCAGCGTCGCATCGAATCAACGGTGCCCGGAGCGCGGCGCGGTCATTCGCCTGGCGACGGTTGCGCACGTGCCGACTGCGATCACCGCCGGGCTTGGAACTGCGTTCGCGAGCACCTTTTGGTGGGTGGTCGCCATTGCCGGGCTTCTGTTGATCCCGACGTGCTTCTTGGCACCATGCCGTCGACCGCCCCACATTCGACGAAGCTCCGGGGGGTGCCGGCGGGCGGCTGGTCGACTCGACCGCCCCTCCGCTCCTCCACGAGCCCTGACGCCGAGGGATCGATCGTCCCACCGGACCGCGACCTTCGGGCTCACCCGCAGCTCAGTCTCCGTGAGTCGCGGGACCCACCGGCTCAGGGAACCAGCGCGGCCGCGGCTTCTGCTCGCATCTCGTCGGCATCAGCGGGGAGCAGCCAGCCCTCGTCGACGAGCGCACCGACCCGCTTGTCGAATCGACTCACATAGTCGGCGTGGTCCCGGTAGAGCTTTTCGAGCCGGCCGGGCTCCAGAGGCTCCTCGATCCCGACGACCCCGAACGCCGGCACGCCGTCCTCACCGACCGAGGGGTTCGACAGGTACGTGAGCCGGGGGACGTCGATCTGGGCGCAGCGGACCCCGCCCCGGCTGTTGCCGCACTCGTCCTTCGAGAAGAGCCCGTCGGGGCCCGACTCGATGCGATCGGCCCGCGGCGGCGCCACATCGTCAGCGACCCAACGGACCAGGTGATCCAAACCCATGCTGAAGAGTTGGCCATGGGGGAGGCTGTTCATGGTGGCGTCCTTGGGGACGTCCCCCGCCGTCCCGATGGGATCGTTCTGCCACATCGCGATGTCGCTGTACGGCGGATACCTCGTGCCCATGTGGGACACACCGGCGAGCTCATAGAGCCGATAGCGGTCGCTGGGATCGTCGCTGTCGGGCCTGCGGTAGCCGCGGCCCTCCCGGCCCCAGCGGTTGGGGTCCGAGATGTCCCCATCGCTCAGCACCTGGACGATGGGCACGTCCCGCGGCCCGAACTGCACCGAGGGCGCGCCGGTGGGGAAGAACCCGTGGTACACGGGCGAGCCGTCGGCGTGGCGTTGCGCGTCGTGGCCGTTGACGATGTAGTCCGTCACCACCCCACCGGTCTGGGAGTGACCGGTCAGGATCACGTGGCGCGGGTCGAAGCCCTCGAAGGGCCCGTTCCCGGCGGCCAGCGCCGCCCCCACCTGGGCAAGGATCGGCGTGGACAGCGCGTTCAACCTGCGCATGTGGTCCATGCGGGCCTGCCTGGCCGCGGGCTCCCGGGGCAGGCCGAGCAGGGGGCCGGCCAGGGGCGGGGCATCCGACCAGATCTCGAGGGACGCGTACCGCTCCGGGCTGGACGCCTTCACGAAGCCGTCCAACGGGCTCTTCTGCGAGCACACCGCCGCCCACCCGTGGCCGGAGCGCATCTGGTACAGCGACGTGTAGATCCAGACGGGCGCGGCGCTCGCCGCGTGGACGGGCTCCACGATCACCATGCCGCTGAATTTGGAGTGGTCCCGGGGCCGGCGCACGAATACCGAGGTCGTGTACGCGTGGCCGTCCACCTCACCGCTCGCGAACCACTCCTCCTCGATGTAGTCGAACTCCTCGATCGTCCCCCGGAAGGCTCCCGTCGGGGCAAAGGGCTGCCCTTCGGCGGGCGGACGGCTGAGCGAAGCGACTGCGACTGTCACCATTTCCTCCTTGGACGTCCGGGATGGACGGGAAGATCAGACCGAGCTCGAAGCGAGCACCTCGCTCGGCTCGAAACCGACCCGGTCGACGAAGGGCTGGAGCGCCTCGACGTCGAAGTGGTAGAGCGCCGCGGCGTTGTCGAACAGGATCTTTCGCACGTCGCCCTCGGTCACGCTCGGATGCGAGACCAGGTCACCGAGCTGCTTGTCGTTCACGCGCAGGATCGACTCGAAGTGCGGGTAGTCGAGCCCGTACATCGCGGCGTCGACGCCGAAGTGGAACCCCGGGATCGGCTCCTGGTGCTCGTCCTTGCCGACCAGCCGGTCGATGGGGATCTGGCTCGGACTGAATGGCGAGATGCCGAGGAAGCAGTTGATCCCGACGACCTCGCTCGGGAGGTGGGTGAGGGTGCTGTCTCGGCCCATCATCCTTGCGAATGTCTGCCAGTCGTTGTCGTTCATGCTGAGGCGCATCTCGATGCTTTCCATGGCCGGCTGGAGGAAGTGCACCTGCGTCTCGATGTGGGCGACCTTCAAGTCCGGGAAGCGCTCGAAGACGCCGCCCAGGATGAGCTGCCACAGGGACCGGGCCGAGTAGAAGCCGTTCTCGATGGCCAGGGTCATGATCGAGGCGAAGCCGGGAGGGCTGTAGCCGGGGAGCCCGGCTCCCCCGTGCTGGCTCAGGACCAGCCCGGTCTCTTGGATCGCAGCCCAGATCGGGTCGAGCTTCGGATCGAAGAAATAGGTCCCGCCCGGCTGCAGGGGCGGGCACATGATGCCGCCGAGCCCGTTCTCCTTGGCCCAGTGGATTTCAGCGATCGCGTGGTCGATATCGTCGAAGGACACCGCCGCCTGACCGGAGCGTTGCGTGGGCGCTTGGCCGCAGAAGTCGACGAGCCAGCGGTTGTAGGCCCGGCGCCCGGCCTCCGCCAGCTCGGCGTTGCCGGCGCGGGCGGTGTCGTCCAGCCGGTTCTGCTGGAAGGGCTGGCCGTTCGGGAACAGGACCTCGGCCACACATCCCACTCCCTCGAGCGTCTCGAGTCGGCTCTTCGAGTCCCACTGGGACTCGGGCGGGTACTCGGGGTGGATGTTGCCGGCGTCGGGAACCCCCGCCTCCTCGGCCGCCTTGATCGACTCGTTGTAGGGCTCGAGGTACTGCTTCTCGAGATAGTCGCGATATCCGGCCCGCGAGGCCTTGACATGACCGTCGATCGAGATGATGGCCGTCCGGGGCATGCTGCCCTCCTCCCAAGCCTTCTTTTTGGCAGATTCTGACACACCTAGCACGATTTGCAAGGTGGCCGAGAGGGTGGTCGAACGAGCTCCGTCCCCACTGGGGCTCAGCCCCAGGCGAGCATCAGGTCCTTCACGTGACGGAGCCCGGGCGGGTAGACGAGCTCCTCGTGACCGGGCTTCAGGTGATAGTCGGGGATCCGCTGGTGCCACTCACGCAGCGTCACGCGGAGCTCTCGGCGGGCCAGGTGGGAGCCGAGACAGCGATGCACCCCGGCGCCGAAGGCGATGTGCCGGTTCTCGTCGCGGTCGAACCGCACGTCGAACCCGTCCGGGAACGTGGCGGGGTCGACGTTGGCGGCGCCGTAGCTGACCAGGACGTTGGTCCCCGACGCAATGGTCTGGCCGTTCGGGAGCTCGACGTCGCAAGTCGCGACCCTCGGGGGGCCACCGGGCACCGGCGACTCCCACCGCAGCAGCTCCTCGACCGCGGTCGGGATGACCTCGGGGCGCTCTGCGATCTCGCGGCGGTGCTCGGGATGGGTGGCCAGGAAGGCGTAGAAGCAGGTCAGCGCGTCGCTCACGGTGTCGAGCCCGGCGATGAGAAAGAGGAAGCAGATGTCCAGGATGTCGTTGTGGCTGAGGGACTCGCCGTCGATCTCGACCGACAGGAACCGGGTGATGATGTCGTCGGCCGGCTCCTTCTGCCTCAGCTCGATGAGGTTGCCGAAGTACGCATAGATCTCCTGCCCGGTCTCGTCCATCACCTCCCGGCGGCGGTCGAAGTCGAACATCGCGTTCGGGTCCTTCTTCTCGGGGTGCAGGATCCCGTCGCGCAGGTGCAGGAACATCTCCAGCTTCGTCTCGTCGAGCCCGATGAGCCCGAGGAAGACCGAGGTCGGGAAGAGGTCGGCGAACTCCTCGCTGAAGTTGCACTCGCCCCGGTCGATGAAGGTGTCGATGAGCGCGTTCACCCGCCGGGTGATGTCCTCCTCGTGGCGTTCCATGGCCCGCGGGGCGAACAGCGGATCGAGCAGCTTGCGGTAGTTCGAGTGCTTCGGCGGGTCGACGTTGAGGGGGATCAGCGGACGGGTGTTCCCGAGGTTCAGGGGGACCTGGGAGGAGAACAGCTCGTGGTGCCGCAGCACGTAGTCGGTGCTCTCGCGCGAGAAGCTCATGGCCAGGCCCGGGGTCGGCTGGACGAACCCGCCCTGCTCGATCAGCTCCCGATAGGTCGGCTGGGGGGCCTTCAGGTCCAGCAGCGCCTGCATCCCGAGCTGGCCGTACGCGTTGGGTTCCTCCGTGCTGGCTGTGTCCGTCATCGCACCCCCCGACTGATCCGAGCGTCAGCAGACTAACGCCGTTCAAGCGTTCGTTTGGGGGCGGGGGCCCCTTCGGGTCACGCGAAGTGGGGCACGACCTCCTCGGCGAGCAGCCGGAGGGTCCCGGGCTCGCCCCGGTCGTGGAGGAAGAACACGAACAAGCCGACCCCCTTGTCGGCCTGGGCCCCGATGCGATCGACGATCGCCGGAGCGGTCCCGATGAAGCCGCCCTCCTCCAGGCCCCACCCGGGTCCCGGGAAGCGCCGCTCGGCCCGGGCCCGAAGGGGCGCCAGGCTGGCCTCGTCGGGCGCCAGCACGAGGACCGCTTCGAGGGCCCGGAGGACCGAGGCGGGGTCCCGGCCGATCCGCTCGCACTCCGACCCCAGCGCACCGACGAGGCTCTCCCACCGACCGAGCCCGTAGGTCGGCACGTTCCAGACGTCGGCGTACTGGGCGACCAGCGGGAGGGTGAATCGCTCCCCCACACCGCCGACGTGGATCCGCGGGCGCGGCGTCTGAACCGGGGCAGGCACATTCGGGAAGTTGTCGGCGCGGTAGTGGGTGCCGGCGAGGCTCGTCCTCCCGCCGGCGAACATCTGGGTGAGGATCTCGAGCGATTCGGACAGTCGCTCCGTTCGCTCCCGGAGGGTCCCCCACTCGAACCCGGCCTCGCGGTGCTCGAGCTCGTAGGACCCGCTGCCGATGCCGAGCTCCAGGCGGCCTCCCGAGATCACGTCGAGGGTCGTGGCCATCTTGCCGAGGAGGACGGGGTTGCGGAAGCTCGCGTTGAGCACGAGGTGGCCGACCCGCAACGTCGTGGTCCTGGCCAGGAGCGCCGTCGCCAGCGTCCACCCTTCCAGGGCCGGGACGTCGGGCATGCCCGGGCCGTAGAGGTGGTCGTAGAGCCAGAACGAATCGAAGCCGAGCTCCTCGCAGAGGAGCGCCCGGCTGAGCATGTCGTCGAAGCCGAAGGCGAGCTGCGGGACGTAGATCCCGAATTCCACTGGCGCACCCACCGCAAACCCCTCCCGAGCCGGCTCCGAGCACCCGGGCGACCGAACCTAGCGGATGTCGGTGCGCCGTTCGGCGGGACCGAGCGGCGATGGGTCAGCCGGCGAGGTCGTTCAGCGTGGCCGCGAGGGCCGCCGGCTCGCTGACCATGCCCATGGGGCCGGCGTCGAGCTCGAGCACCGGGCAGTTGCCGGCGTTCCCAGCGAACCGCCGCTGCTTCTCGGCCGGGATGATCAGATCCCGCAAGGTGCAGATCCACGACCGCGGCATCGGACCCTCGAGCGGCGACAGGTCGACCGGGTCCGAGGCCAGCCGGGGCGCCTCCGGCACGACCCGTGCGAGGCACCAGGCGACCTGCTCGTCGTCGAGGTCGTTGCCCAGGACCAGGTTGGGCCGGGGCCGCGCCGATGCCCCGGCTCGCCCCGGTGACAAGGGCCACGCGCTCGGTCATCGCTTCGAGCCGGGGCCGGTCAGACGATCCGGGTCTCGTGGCCGGCCCAGTACCGGTCCCGGAGCAGGCGCTTGTAGAGCTTGCCGGTCGGCAGTCTCGGCAGTTCCTCCTCGAAGTCCACGCCGCGCGGGCACTTGAATCCGGCGAGGTGCTCGGTGCAGAAGGCGATCAGCTCGCGCTCGACCTCGGGAGACGGCTCGACGTCGGGCATCAGCTGCACAATCGCCTTGACCTCCTCGCCGAGGTCCTCGTTGGGCACGCCGATGACCGCGGCATCGAAGACCTTGGGGTGGGTGATCAGGAGGTTCTCGGTCTCCTGGGGATAGATGTTCACTCCCCCCGAGATGATCATGTAGGTCTTGCGGTCGGTCAGATAGAGGAACCCGTCCGCATCGACATAGCCGACGTCGCCAACCGTGCTCATGCTGCCGCTCGAGTCCCGCGACTCCTGGGTCTTCTCGGGGGCGTTGAAGTACTCGAAGTTCGTCGCCCCCTTGAACCACACGGTGCCCGGGGTGCCGACCGGGCACTCGGCGCCGTCATCGTCGAGGACGTGGAGCTCGCCAAGGACGGGACGCCCGACGGTGCCCCGATGAGCGAGCCACTCCTTCGAGTCGCAGAGCGTGAACCCGTTGGCCTCGGTCGCGCCGTAGTACTCGATGATGATCGGCCCCAGCCACTCGATCATCTGCTCTTTCACCGGCACCGGGCACGGCGCGGCGGCGTGGACGATCGCCTCCAGCGACGAGAGGTCGGCCCGCTCGCGGACCTCGGGCGGCAGCCGGAGGAGGCGGGAGAACATCGTCGGGACCATCTGGGAGTGCGTCACGGCGTGCGCGTCGACGAGCTCCAGGAACCGCGCCGCGTCGAAGCGCTCCATGATGACGGCGGTGCCGCCCAACCGGACCGTGCACGACACGCTGGCCTGCGGCGCCGAGTGGTACAGGGGCGCCGGAGACAGGTAGGTCATCCGCTCTCTGAAGTGGTAGAGGACCTTGGCGAACTCCATGATGGGCAGCGGGCTGGCCGGGTGGACGTCCGGGAGCGGCCGCAGGATCCCCTTGGGCTGTCCGGTGGTGCCCGACGAGTAGAGCATCGCGGCACCGAGCTGCTCGTCGTCGACGGGGTCGCTCGGGAGCGCCGCGACCACGTCCTCGTAGCGCTCGAAGCCCTCGGGGAGAGCGCCCTGGGCCGGCACGTCGACCATCAGCCACCGTCGGACACCCGGACAGAGGGCAGGAAGCTCCGCCGCCACGGACCCCTTCGCCGCCGAGGAGATGAGGACCTCCGACCTCGAGTCGTTGACGATGTACGCGGCCTCTTCGACGGACAAGTAGCTGTTGATGCACGTGTAATAGAGCCCGGTCCGCTCGGCCGCCCCCTCCGCCTCGAGGAGGCGGAGGTTGTTCTCCATCAAGAACGCGACGTGGTCGGCGCGTCGCAGCCCCTGCTCTCGGAAGAGGTGCGCCAGCTGGTTGGAACGCCGCTCGTACTCCGAGTAGGTGAGGGTCAGGCCGCTGTCGCCCATGATGAACAGAGGCTGATCCGGAAATGACCGGGCGTGGACGGCCGCATACATCGTTCGCCTCCCGTCAGCCCCTGCGCTACCCGCTCAGGAGGCGGGCGCCACGGAGGTCCCCGGGATGTCCGCTCCGCAGGTCGGCTGGGACGACACGGCCACGAAGCCGTTCTTGCGGGCGACCATGTACCACCCACACCCCTTTGGGAGGTTGTGGCCGAAGATCGTCGAGTAGTTGATCGGCTGGGGCAAGATGCCGTTTGCCGTGTAGCCCTTGAGGCTCCGGAGATCCTTGATCACCTTCGCCCGGGTCGGATTCGGGCCAGCCAGTTGGAGACCTTTGAGCATCAGGTCCGTGCCGAGCCAGCCCTCGTAGATGCTGAAGGCGGGGAACTTCGCCGGCGCCACATGCTCGTACTTCTGGAGCGCGGACACGAGCTGCTGGGTCCCAGAGTCGGGCAGCTGCACTGGGCGGAACCCAGTCGAGAAGTAGTCGCCCTGGAGGGACGGCCACGCCGGTGAGTTGACGACCTCGGGCTCGAAACCGGTCGGGAAGACCAGCGCCTTGACCTTCACGCCAGCATCCTTCAAGGCCTGGGCCAACGCGAAGTTTGAGTTGTCGTCCATCCCGGCGTAGACGGCGTTGACGCCCGCCTGCTTCGCCTGCAACGCGATCGTCGTCATGTCGACACTGCCGAACGAGATCGAGGTGTCGAGCACTCCCACCTTGCCGCCGACGTGCTCGAAAGAGTCGACCGTCCCGATCGCCGACCGGCTGGACGACGGCGAGATCTGGTAGCCGTACGAGCCGATGACCGTCCCGCCATGCTGCTTCAAGAACGCTCCGATCGCGGTGCTGACCGGGTACTTCGGGTCGATGCTCCCGGTGTCGGACGCGAACATGTTGGTGTACGGCTGCGTGCCCCATTCGGGCCCGTCGAAGCTCCCTCCCGTCACGGGGATCCCCTGCTCCTGAGGGGCCTTCGCGGCGAGAAAGAACAGGGGGCTATCGGACACGATCCCGAACGCTCCCTTGGAGATCGCGTCCTGGACGGCGGTCGCGATCTCGGTGGGGCTGGTCTGGTCGTCGAGGATGAGCGGGACGATCTTGTGCCCATTGACGCCGCCATGGGCGTTCTGGAGGGCGACCCGCGCCTTGAACCCCAATGGGGATTGGGAGAACTGGGAACCCGCCCGACCGGTCAGCGATGAGATGAAGGCCAGCGTGATCGGCGCCTTCGATGCGGCACTCCCCGAGTCGGTCGCGATCACGAGCTGTGAGCCCGCCCCGATCGCACACACCAGACCGCCGGTCGCGAGCGCCCTGCCGAGCCGGTATTTCATTGAACCCCCCACGGGTCTTACGACTCACCGAAATGTATGCGGCCACCTCCGCGGCCACAATGCGGGTCACGAATGGCCGTGTTGATCGCCGAGGTCACCGCTCGTTCGCCCAGGAAACGAGCGAGCCGACCGGGTTGGCTGGGCAGCGACCCAGCGACCCGCAGACGCTCATCCCCGGCTGTCAATAGGTGCTCCGACCGCCACCACTCTCCTCTCGTGGCCTGCCGCCTGGCGGAGACCAGCGTGCCGCATTCGGCAGCACGTGCCAACCTGGTCGTGGTTGAGTAGTGTCTGACTCTCGATTCAGCGGACGGCAATTGCCTGTTCAGTAGAGTGGGCGGTTCGCCTGCCGGTAACGGGGTTGGCAAGGGGGGAGGCATCATGACCAGGCACCGCGCTGTCGTCGCCGGAGCGGTCCTCATGGCAACGCTGTGCGGGTTGCTCGGAGGCGCACCGATCGCTGGGGCAGCGAGCACCCAAGGGGTCACCGCGAAAACCATTCGCATCGGCGTCCCCTACGTGGATGTCGCCGCCGTGAAGTCCGTCGGAGTGAGCCTGGACTGGGGCAACGTGACCGACGCCTACAAGGCGGTCATCGCCAATGTCAACTCGCATGGCGGGATCAACGGTCGCAAGATCGTCCCGTTCATCATCGCGGTGGATCCGACGGGATCGGCTCCCGCCGCGACGACCTGCACGCAGCTCACCCAGGACGACAAGATCTTCGTTGCCCTGGCCCCGCTGATGCCGGCCTGCTACCTCCAGGCCGGTGTCCCCACGATCAACGCGCTCCTTCAGGGGGCCGCCAGCACGGGGCCGGCGCAGAATTTCGCGCTCGCTCCCCCGTCCGCAACCTACGACCCGGTCGAGCTGGCCATCTTCAAGAAGCAGGGGGTCTTCAAGAACAAGAAGATCGGGATCTTCGCGGGGGTCACGACGGACCAGGCCGAGCTCACCTCGGTGCAGGGCAACCTCAAGAAGCTGAACATCCCGGTCGTCGCGACCGCGGTGGACTCAGCCCCCCAGGGCGACCTGGCCGCCGAGAACCAGCAGGGCGCCGTGATCGCCCAGAAGTTCCAGTCCGAGGGGGTCAATGAAGTCGTCGCCGTCGGCTACGGCTCGTCCGTGTGGCCCGAGGTCCTGTCCGCGATTCAGAGTTCCTACAACCCACCGTGGGTCGGGACCAGCGAGAGCGACCTCTCCGGTGACGTCGCCGGGAGCGACGACCCGAAATACCTGAAGAACGTCGTCACCTCGAGCCCGATCCCCGGCCCTCAGACGGTCTGGAACGATCCGTTGACCCAAGCCTGCGTGAAGACTGCCCGCAAGGCCTACCCGGCCGACCACATCAACAACTACAACCCGACCTTCCCGGGGTCCAAGTCCACCTGGCTGGGCATCGAGCAGGCGTGCACGGACGTCTCCCTGTTCACAGCCATCGCCAAAGCGGCCGGCAAGCACCTCACCCTTTCGAGCTTCCTCAAGGCTGGATACGGGCTGCGCAACGTCGACGTCCCCGGAGCGGGCAAGATCTCCTTCGCGCCCGGTCGACCCTTCGCCCTGGGGCCGGTCTATATGGTCCACTACGACCCCTCGACCAAGACACTGGTCTTCGCCACGAAGTCGTCCGCGTAGTGATCCGGGACCGGAGCGGTCGAGCGCCGCTGACCAGAGCCTCCTAGTCAGCCGAGACGGCACGGTTTCACGTCGGACGGTGCGGATGACGTCTCAGCTCTGGCCGGTTGTCGCCCAAGAGTCGGCGCACCGTCCGAGGACCCTGGTCAGGGTGGCGGCGGCGCGGCGGCGGCGCGCGATCGTTTGGTTCCCCGGGCCGCCCGGTCCATTCTCGGCTTCCTGAGCGAGCAGCGTCCATGCCCGAGTCGGACCTGACCGACAACGAACCGAGGAGCGTCTCGGAGCTGGCCCAGGCGGTGGTGGACACGTCCGTCGAACGTCAACGGGCCGAAAAGCCCGAAGCCGTCGTCCTGCCCGACGAGCTGCTCCCGGGCACGAGAGAGCAGCGCACCCCGCTGCGGGAAGGCCTGAGGAGGATCGGGTTCACCACCTTCTCGACGCTGTTCGTGATCGTCGCGCTGGACAACCTGCAGACCTCCGGCCTGGCGGTGCTCTCCCCCAACATCCAGCACTCGTTCCACGTCAGCTCGGGCGTCATCGTCTTCGTGAGCGGGATCTCGGGCGGATTCCTCGTCCTCGGGATCGTGCCGCTCGGCTGGCTGGCGGACCGGGTCCGACGCGGGCCCATCGTCGGGATCGCGACGTTCATCTTTGGTCTCATGGTCCTCGCGTCGGGCGTGGCGGCGAACATCTTCTTGTTCTTCCTGGCCCGATTTGGTGCCGGCATCTCCCAGGCCAGCACGCAGACGGTGCACGGCTCCCTGTTGGCCGACACCTACCCGATTGGCCTCCGAGGGCGGATCAGCGCGGCGATGGGCATCGGGAGCGGGATCGCGACGGCGGTCAGCCCGGTGCTCATGGGAACCCTCGCGACGGTGATCGGTGGGATCAACGGGTGGCGTTGGGCGTTCTGCGTCCTGGCGCTGCCCATCATCGTCGTCGCCCTCATCGCATTCAGGATCGCCGAGCCGCCGAGGGGTCAGTTCGAGAAGATCGATGTCCTCGGCGAGGTCATCGAGGACGAG
>JBOGFV010000241.1:0-3227 GCA_050743525.1 Acidimicrobiales bacterium | reverse complement strand
CTCCCATGCCGTGGGACTCGGTATCGACCCGAGTGTGTTCGCCGGCAAGCGCTTCCATGTGCACGTTCCGGCCGGCGCGGTGCCCAAGGACGGCCCGTCGGCCGGGGTCACCATGACCTCGGCGCTCGTGAGCCTCCTGCGCGGCATCCCGGTCCGCCCGGCGGTGGGGATGACCGGCGAGGTCACCCTCCGGGGCAGGGTCCTCCCGATCGGGGGGGTCCGCCAGAAGGTCCTGGCCGCCCACCGCGCGGGCCTCACCGACGTGGTGCTGCCGGCCCGCAACGGCCCCGACCTCGAGGATGTCCCCGAGGAGGTGCGGGAGTCGATGCGCTTCCATTTGGCCGAGCACGTCGACCAGGTGCTCGAGGTGGCGCTCGGCGAGGGCGGCGGGGTGGTCGGAGCGACCGCCGGTGCAGTCGGGTCCGGGCTCGCCCCGGTCGCCTCGCGGGCTCCCGGACCGAGGGTTGAGGTGGCGCATCGACCTCGACACCGAGCCCGGCTCAACGAGAATCATTTCTGATGGAACATCGGGTTCTCCTCGGGCTTCTGTGGGTGAGTTGACGTGATCGTCATGTCCGTTCTGTCGGCAGCTCGATCGTGATCCCGCCGCAGCAGAGGTAGATCATGGCGATCAGGGCAGCGGCCGTGTGATGTCCGTAGCCGCGGTGGTTGATCAGTCGGATCTTCGAGTTGATACCCTCGAGTTTGGAGTTCGACAGCCCCAGCTCGACGGCGGCGAGGATGCGCTCTCGGTTCTTGCGCACGGTCTTCGACAGCGTCACGAAGGCGGGGATGCGACAGCGACACGCCCAGGCCAACCACCAGTCGAGGTGGTAGGCGGCGTCGGCGGGATTCTTGAGCCGATACAGGTCCCGCACCCCTTCTTATCCGTTAACCGGCCCTCGGGGGGACCCCTGAGATAGAGGACCGAACGGGTCCGACGAAGCTCGTCGAGCACGGCGAGCTGGGAGTCCTTGAGCGCGTCGGGGTCCTCGAGCAGCGCCCAGCGGGTGTGCTTGATCCAGCGCGGCTCGTTCCGCTCCGGTGCCGGCGCGTCCTTGCGCGGACGCCCACGCGGGCGCTTGGGTGCGGGGTTGGTACGCCGCTCGGTGTTCCAGGCCCGCTGGCGAGTCTTGTCGATGGCCTCGTTGGCCACCTTGACCAGATGGAACGGGTCCACGCACTGGGTGACATGGGACGCCTTGGTGTCCGTTGCCAGCTTGTAGGCGCCGCCCATGTCGAGCGTCACCACCTCGAGGCGTCCCAGGCGCTCCTCTCCGAGCTCGTCGTAGAACGCCTCGAGCACGCTGTGGTCCTTGCCCTCGCCTGCCCACACGACTGCGCCGTCACGGTCGTGGTCGGCGACGACGGTCAAGAAGCGGTGGCCCTTGCGACAGGAGACCTCGTCGACCCCGATGCGGTAGAGGTCGTTCAGCCTCGTGTCGTCGATGGCTTCGGCCACCACGTCGATCACGATCTTGGCCACGGCCTCCCACGACACCCGAAGCAGCGTCGTGATCGTGGTCTTGTCCACCCGCTGGGCCAGCCAGGCCACGACGTCTTGGAGGTCCCTGGTGTGCCAGGCGCCCGGACGGGCCCAGGGGACCTCCTCGGTGCGCACCCTCTTGCAGCGCCGGCACGCCACCCGGCAGATCTCGGCCTCGAGGTAACAGCGGGCAGCCCCGAGGTCCAGGTGGCGCCAACGGCGCACCGAGCGGTCGTAGATCGACCAGGTCTTCCAGCCACAGGGGCAGCGATGCTTGGCACGGCGCCGGCGCAGGCCGACGACGATCCCCTCGGGGGTGAAGCTCACCGAGGCAACCGAGGCGCCGGCAATGGCCACCATCTTGTTGAATGCAGTGGTGACGCGCACGCGTTCTCCCTTCGTACGCAGGTTGTTTGGTCACTTCCAAACGTACGAGGGCGACGCGTGCGCGTCGCTTTACAAGAAGGCCCCGGCTGCGCCGGGGCTCAGCAGATGGTGGCTGGCGCGGAGTCGACTGGGGCGGGCCTCAAGGTTGCGCTGCGCCGGCCTGCGGCCGACCTTGACCCCCGCCTTCCGTATTCAAGGACCCACAGAAGCCCGAGGAGTCCCGAACATCGTCCACACTGAATTGTGCGGGCCGATGGAGTCCCGACCCGAGAGAATCCGGCGACGGGGCTAGCCCCGAGCGTCCTGGGCCCGAGCGAGGGTGTCAGTACACTCAGCTATCTCACTCGATCGGGGTCGTGATGAAGGTGGCCGGACGCAGCTCGCGGGGGTGACACCCATCGATCGTCAGAACCGATGACCCGAGCAGCCGCGTCCGGAAGGTTCCGCCGACTGCTGCCTGGGCCGGTCTCGGTCATGATCGCCACGGCCGGGCTCGTGGTGCTTGGGTCATCGACCCCAGCGGGAGCGGCGCCGGCGGCCCTCTATGCGGCCCCGAGCGCCCTCGGTTCGGGTGATTGCTTGACGGCCGCCACCGCGTGCCCGCTGGCCACTGCTCTCGGTGACGTCGCGGCCGGTGGCTCGATCGAGCTCGTGACCTCTGGCATCGAGGGCACATCAGCCACCTACTACAGCGGCACCTTCACGGTGTCGACCGGGGGGACCTCCTCCAGCGCCCGAGTCACGATCGAACCGGCCGCCGGGGTGACCGATCCCATTCTCGATGGTGGGAGCGCCGGAACCGTGCTCACGATCGACGCCGATGTGTGGGCCGACGTGGACGGAGTCACCATTCAAGACGGGGTCACTGACTCGGGTGCGCTGGGCACCCCCGTCGGCGAGGTCGGTGCCAATGGGGGCGGCATCCGGAACGCCGGCACCATGCAATTGACAAACAGCACGATCTCGGACAACCGCACCGGCGACGGCGGCAACGGCCGCAACGGCGGCATTTTCGCAGGAGGCGGCGGGGGCGGCAACGGTGGCGCCGGCGCCGGCATCGACAACACCGGGACCCTCAGCCTCACGACGAGCACGGTGTCCGGAAACGTCACCGGGGTGGGCGGCAACGGCGGCAACGGCGGCAACGGCGGTGACAACGAAGCGATTGGCGCCGCCGGCCCCGACGGAACGGTGGGGGAATTCGGTCCCACCGGGGACAATGGCGGTGCAGCGGGCAGCGGCGGCGACGGCGGCGATGGCGCCGGCGTCGACAATTCCGGGACCCTCAGCCTCACCACGAGCACCGTGACCGCAAACTCCACCGGGTCGGGCGGCACCGGCGGCACCGGCGGAG
>JBOGFV010000240.1:0-3031 GCA_050743525.1 Acidimicrobiales bacterium | reverse complement strand
ACTCCGGCCCGCTCGGCGGCCAGCCGGCTGCTGATCTTGTCGCCCATCACCTCGATGGCCTCAGCCGGGGGCCCCACCCACGTAGCCCCGGCGGCGGCGACCGCCCGCGCAAAGTCGGCGTTCTCGGAGAAGAACCCGTAGCCCGGGTGGACCGCGTCGGCCCCGCTCTGTTCGATGGCGGCCAGGATGGCGTCGGTGTTCAGGTAGCTCTCGGCGGCGGTCTGGCCGCCCAGCGCATACGACTCGTCGGCCATCCGCACGTGCAGCGCGTCCCGATCCAACTCGGAATAGACGGCGACCGTCCCGACGCCCATCTCCCTGCAGGTCCGCATGATCCGGACGGCGATCTCGCCCCGGTTTGCGATCAGTACCTTGTCGAACACGTTTCCTCTTCGCGGGCGCGGTGGGGCACCCTGACCTGGTCGATTTCCCGAAATACACTGGCACGGCGCTGAGGGTGGTCGCCATGTGGACCCCAAGCCCAGGAGGACCACTTCGAGTGGCCGATCGTCCGACTTCGTGACCAACCCAGCGCCGGGCCGGCGCACCTTCACCCACCTCCGGTGGTTCGACGAGCTGGGCTCGACCAACACCTGGCTGCTGGAGTCGGCCGGGTGGGGAGCCCCCGAGGGGACCGTCGTCGTGGCCGACCGCCAGTCGGCCGGGCGGGGGCGGCTCGGCCGGACCTGGGAGTCCGGGGAATCGACCGGCCTGCTGACCTCGATCCTCTTCCGGCCCCATGTTCCCGCCGACGAGCTGTTCTGCGTGTCCGCGCTGGTGGCGCTGGCGGCCCGGGACGCGATTGGGTCGGTGGCCGGCGTCTCGGTCGGGGTCAAGTGGCCCAACGACCTCGTCTCCGACGACCAGAAGCTCGCCGGTCTGTTGGCCGAGGCTCGTGGGGTCGGCACCGCTGAGGTCGCGGTGGTGGTCGGGATCGGGATCAACCTCAGTTGGCCGATGCCAGGGGAGGCCGACGATCTTCGGGCGACCTGCCTGCAAGCCGTCGCGGGGCGGCCGATCGAACGCGAGAGGCTTCTCGAGTCGATGCTCGACTCGCTTGAGGGCCGGCGGCCCCGGCTCGATGATCCCGCCGGCCGCCAGGGGCTGGTTGCCGAGCTCGCGGCGTGCACCGCCACGGTCGGTCGACGAGTACGCGTCGAGCTGGCCAATGAGTCCTTCTCGGGCGTCGCGGTCGCCTTGGATCCCAAGGGAAGGCTGGAGGTGGACGCCGTTGGCGGTCGCCGGGCCATCTCGGCTGGCGACGTCGTGCACCTGCGCTGAGTCGGCCCGAGCGTCCTGGATCCCACGATGGGACCGGAGCTCAGGGCGCGAGGTGGCCCGGGTAGTCTGGCCTCCCTATGCGGCTCCTCGTAACCGGGGGGGCGGGGTTCATCGGTTCGAACTTCACCCACCACTGGGTCCGAGCGCACCCCGACGATCTTGTGGTGGTGTTCGACGCCCTGACCTATGCGGGCAATCGCGAGAGCCTTGCAAACGTTGCTGCGTCGATCGAGTTCGTCCACGGCGACATCACCGATCTCGAAGCCGTTGAACGAGCCCTCGCAGAGCACCGCATCGACACCGTCGTGCACTTCGCGGCCGAGTCGCACAACAGCCGTGGCGCCCTCGACCCCGGCATCTTCTTTCGGACCAACGTCGTCGGCACCCAGACCCTCCTCGAGGGCACCCGTCGCCACGGCGTCGAGCGCTTCCACCACATCTCGACCTGCGAGGTCTACGGCGAGATGGCCCTCGATGATCCCAGTCCGTTCGTCGAGGGCAGCCCCTACCGTCCCCGCACTCCCTACAGCGCGTCCAAGGCGGGCGCCGACCACGCGGTGCGCTCCTATGCCGAGACCTTTGGACTACCGGTCACGATCACGAACTGCGCCAACAACTACGGCCCCTTCCAGTTCCCCGAGAAGCTGGTGTCGCTGTGCGCGACCCGGGCGCTCGACGACCGGCCGCTCTCCCTCTACGCCTCGCTCGACCACCGCCGCGAGTGGCTGCACGTGCTCGACCACTGCCGGGCCATCGAAGCGGTCCTCCTGCGGGGCCGGATCGGGCAGACCTACTTGGTGGGCAGCGGGGTCGAGGCCACCATCGAGCAGATCGCAGACCTGGTGCTGGGCGCCGCCGGGAAGCCGGCCTCGTTGAAGGAGATCGTCCCGGACCGGCCGGGCCACGACACCCGCTACCTCCTCGACTCCACCAAGCTGCGCACCGAGCTCGGTTGGGCCCCCGAGATCCCGCTCGAGCGGGGGATCGCCGAGACCGTCGACTGGTACGCGTCGAACCGGGCCTGGTGGGAGCCCCTTCTCGCGTCCGCCCCGGTCGACGAGCACGCCTGGGTGGGCGGCGACCCCGGCCGACGGTGAGCCCGGGCCGCCCCGTCCTCTCTCGAGCCCGCCCCTCCGAGTGAGGGTCCTCGTCACCGGCGCCGGAGGACAGCTCGGACAAGACGTGGTCGAGACGCTCCGAATGGAGGGCGGCCACGAGGTCGTGGCCCTCGACCACCGCTCGCTGCCGGTCGAGGACGCCGCCGCGGTCGACCGAGCCCTCGATGAGCATCGCCCCGATGTCGTGATCCACGCGGCGGCGATGACCAACGTGGACCGCTGCGAGGACGAACCCGAGGCCGCCCGCGCCGTCAACGTGGTGGGAACGGCCAACGTCGCGGGCTCAGCTGAGCGGGTGGGCGCCCACTTGGTCTGCGTCTCCACCGACTACGTCTTCGACGGGCGGGCGACTCGGCCCTATCAGGAGTCTGACGAGCCCAACCCGGTGTCGGCCTACGGGCGGACCAAGCTCGAAGGGGAGCGAGCCTGTCCGCCGGACGCCACAATCGTTCGGACGTCGTGGCTCGCCGGTGCCGGCGGGCCCAACTTCGTCTCGACCGTGCTCGGTCTCGTCGATGGGTCCGGCGCGCTCCGCTTCGTCGACGACCAGCGAGGGTCGCCCACGTTCACCTCCGATCTGGCCCCCGCGATCGTGGCACTGGCCCGAGACCGTCGCCCGGGCGTCTTCCACG
>JBOGFV010000239.1:0-11517 GCA_050743525.1 Acidimicrobiales bacterium | reverse complement strand
GTGCAGCTTGCCCTCAAGCTGGCCGAGCAACACCCGGAGTGGCACATGCTCTACCAGTACGGGAACGAGGTGAACCCGGCCGCCCACTACCGATCGACCGGGCCCGAGATCTGGGCCGACTGCCCCGAGGTCACCCACCTGGTGTCGGGCCTCGGGACCTCGGGCACCCTCCTCGGGGTCGGTCGCTACCTCAAAGACCAGAACCCGGCCATCGAGATCTGGGCGGTGGAGCCGCCGGCCGGCGAGACCGTCGACGGGTTGCGTAACTTCGACGAGGGCTACGTCCCGCCGATCTTCGAGCAGCTCGGCGGGCCCCAGCTGCTCACCCGCAAGACGGTGGTGCGGGCCCGCGAATCCCTGGAAGCGACCCGCCGGCTGCTCGAGGAAGCCGGGCTGTTCGTCGGCATCTCGACCGGGGCGGCGTTGGCCGGCGCCATCCGATGCGCCACGCAGATCCCCGAGGGCGACGCCGCGGTGATCGTCATCATCTCGGCCGACGACGGCTGGAAGTACCTCTCGACCGGCCTGTGGACCGACGATCTCGATGTCGTGACCAAGCGGGCCGAGAAGATCGTCTACTTCTAGATGCCGAGCGGCACGCTCGCCATCCTCGGGTGTGACGGCTCCTACCCGGGCCCCGGCGGCGCGGCCAGCGGGTACCTGGTCCGGACGGCCGCCACCACGCTGTGGCTCGACGCCGGCTCCGGCACCTTCGCCCGGCTGCAGGAGGTGTGCTTTCCCGGCACCATCAACGCCGTCGTCCTCTCCCACGAGCATCCCGACCACTGGCTCGACTTCGAGCCGTTCGCGGTGTGGTCCCGCCTGCAGGGGGCCCGGGAGCCGATCGTGGTGATCGCCCCGCCGGGCCTGCGCGAGCGGTCCTACTTCGCGTCGGATCGGGCCCTCGACTGGCGGGAGGCCGAGTCCGAGGGCGAGATCGGGGTGGGCGACCTGAGGCTGCGCTTTGCCGCCACCGATCACGGGCCGCCGACCATGGCGGTGCGGATCGAGAAGGACGATGCCACGCCGGGGGACAAGCCGTTCGCCTACTCGGCCGACACCGGGCCCGAGTGGTCGGTCGAGTCGTTCGGCGAGGTCGGGCTCTTCCTCTGCGAGGCCACCTATCTCAAGGAACAGGAGGGCGAGAACCGCCATCTGAGCGGCCGCCAGGCCGGCACGATGGCCGCGGCGGCCCGGATCGGCGACCTCGTCGTCACCCACCGGTTGCCCTCGGTCGAGGCCGAGCCGCTCGCCCTCGAGGCGGCCGAGGCGTTCGGCCGGCCCGTGTATCAGGCGGCCCCGGGGCTCACTTTCGAATGGTGAGCTGACGGGCGGTCCTCGGCCGGCCGGCCCGCGCTCGGTGCCGCTCGCCTCCTCGCCGGAACTGGAGGGGATCGGCGGGCGCTACTTCGAGGACTGCAAGGCGGCCGGGCCGGCCGAAGGCCGCCGGGCCGGGGCCGCTCACTCGCTCGATCCGGAGTCGGCCGGCCACCGGTGGGTTTCCGTGGGTTGCTCGCCTCCGAAGGTCCGCCCACTACCGCCGGTTGCGCGGATCGGCGAAGCTGTGAGGATGCCGGACATCGACCCAAGGGCGCGCCGCGAGGACGGACGGGCGCTCGACGAACTCCGTCCCCTCGCCTTCGAGCGCGACTTCACCGAGTTCGCGCCCGGGTCGGTGCTGGTGACGATGGGCCGGACCAAGGTGTTGTGCACGGCGTCGCTCGAGGACCGCGTGCCCCCCTGGATGCGCGGCAGCGGGCGGGGCTGGGTCACCGCCGAGTACTCGATGCTGCCCGGTTCCTCGCCCGAGCGGGTCGAGCGGGAGGCCGCCCGCGGCCGCCAGTCCGGGCGGACCCAGGAGATCCAGCGACTGATCGCGCGCTCGCTGCGCAGCGTCTGCGACCTGGTCGCGCTCGGGGAGAACCAGGTCACCGTCGACTGCGACGTGCTGCAGGCCGACGGCGGGACGCGGACCGCTTCGATCTGCGGCGCCTACCTAGCGCTGCACGACGCCTTCACTCGGCTGCAGCAGGCCCGGGTGATCACCGAGCACCCGCTCGGCGACGAGGTGGCTGCGGTGTCGGTCGGGGTCATCGACGCGGTGCCGATGCTCGACCTCCCCTACGCCGAGGACTCCCGGGCCGACGTCGACATGAACGTGGTCATGACCGGGAGCGGCCGGTTCGTCGAGGTCCAGGGGACCGCCGAGAGGATGGCGTTCAGCCGCGGCGAGCTTGACGAGCTGCTGGCTCTGGCCGAGCGCGGCATCGGCCAGCTGGTCGAGGCCCAGCGGGCCGTCCTGGCCACCCCGCCGTCTCCCCGGTGAGCGGGCCGCTCGAGCTTGTCCTCGCCTCGGCCAACCCCGACAAGGCCGCCGAGATCCGCTCCATCCTGGCGGCCGAGGGCGTCGTCGTGCTGCCCCGGCCGCCCGAGGTGCCCGACGTGGAGGAGACCGGGGCCACCCTGGTCGAGAACGCCCGGCTGAAGGCGGGGGCGGTCCGCGCGGCCACTGGCCGGGCCGCGGTCTCGGACGACACCGGCCTCGAGGTCGAGGCCCTCGGGGGTGCCCCCGGCGTGTACTCGGCCCGCTACGCCGGGGAGGGCGCCACGTACGCCGACAACGTGGCCAAGCTGCTCGCCGAGCTCGACCGGTGCGGCTCGCCGAACCGCCGGGCCCGCTTCATGGCGGTCGCCTTCGTCTCGTTCCCGGACGGCTCCGAACGGCACGCCACCGGCCAGGTGGCCGGGTCGATCGCGACCACCCCCCGGGGCACCGGCGGGTTTGGCTACGACCCGTTGTTCGTCCCCGACGAGGGCGACGGACGGACCTTCGCCGAGATGGCGCCGGACGAGAAGCACGCGTTCAGCCACCGCGGCCGGGCCTTCCGCGCCCTCGCGTTGGCGCTGCGCGACCAGGCGGGCTGAGTCCGCTGGTCGCGGGCCTTTCTCGATCGGCCCTTCACAACCCCGGTCGCCGGGTGGACAATGAAGGAACCGGGCGGCTCTGCCGCCCGAAGGCCAGTGGAAGGAGCTTGTGCCTATGACGAGCTCGAACGAGGAGTGCACTCCGCCGGGGAGAGATCGCCCCGTCTGCTGACGGGGCGCTCCGACCGACCACCGATCGAGCCGGCCGTCTGTCCGCGGCCGCCACACGAGCGTCGCTTCGGGATGCCCGAGCGACCTCCGGGTAACGCGGTCCCGACACCATGCGACGTAGGCACCGACCGGTGGAGACACAACTGAACAGCGCTTCGGCGCATTGACGGGGAGCCGGCCGTTTGGGCCGGCTCCGCCGCGGCCGGGTAGCGTCGCCGCGGCGAGGGGGACGCATGAACAAGGTGCACCTGGAGCTGTGCGCGGGCGACGAGTGGGCCGAGACCTGCCGCCAGTTCATCATCCCGTGGGTGGTCGAGGGCCTCGACCTCGGCGACCATGTCCTCGAGGTCGGCCCGGGTCCCGGCCGTACCACCGAGGTGCTGGTCGCCATGGTGCCCCGTCTCACCGCGGTCGACCTCGATCCGGCGCTGGCCGGGGCACTGGGCGAACGGCTGGCCGGACCGAGCTTCGAGGCGATCCCGGGCGACGCCACCGCCCTCGAGGCGGCCGATGGCACCTACAGCGCGGTGCTGTCCTTCACCATGCTCCACCACCTCGCCTCGGCCGAGGCCCAGGACAAGGTGTTCGCCGAGGCCGGCCGGGTGCTGCGGCCCGGCGGGGTGTTCGCGGGGACCGACAGCCTGGACTCGCCCGAGTTCCGGGAGTTCCACGTCGACGACATCTGCGTGCCGCTCGGCCCCGAGTCCCTGGCCGAGCGGCTGTCGGCGGCCGGGCTCGAGCGGGTCGAGGTGCTCACCAACCCCTACGGCGTGCGCTTCCGGGGGTGGGCACCGGGCCGCTGATCCCCCGGATGGGGGCCGCAGACAGGGTGGGCCCGCATGGCGCGACCCCCTACGCTCGGGACGGCGCAACGACCAGGGAGGGCGACAGTGGCCGAGATCGTGATCATCGGAGGCGGCGTCGTCGGCCTGGGCCTCGGGATGCTGCTCGCCGACGACGGCCACGCCGTCACCGCCCTCGAGCGCGACGGCGCCGCCGAGCCCGGCCGGCCCGTCGAGGCCTGGGACAGCTGGGAGCGGACCGGGGTCAACCAGTTCCGCCTCCCGCACCTCTTCTTGGCCCGCTACCGCCAGCTGATGGAGGCCGAGCTGCCCCGGGTGATCGAGGCGCTCGACCGGGACGGCGCGGTGCGGTTCAACCCGCTGGCCGGCATCCCCGAGGAGATGTCGGGCGGGGCCAGGCCGGACGACGACCGCTTCGAGCTCATCTCGGGCCGCCGGGCCGTCGTCGAGCGGGCCGTCGCCACCGAGGCCGACGCCACGGCCGGGCTCACCGTCCGGCGGGGCGTCGCGGTCGAGGGCCTGCTGTGCGGACCCGACGCCATGAGCGGGATCCCCCATGTGGTCGGGGTCAGGACCGACGGCGGCGAGCAGATCCGGGCCGACCTGGTCATCGACTGCAGCGGGCGGCGCTCGGCGCTGCCGCGATGGCTGGAGGCGATCGACGCGCGGCCGGCTGACGAAACGCTCGAGGACTCCGGGTTCATCTACCTCGGCCGGCACTTCCGCTCGTCCGACGGGAGCATCCCGCCGTCGCTCGGGCCAGGCCTTCAGGAGTACGGGTCGATCTCCTCGCTGACGCTGCCGGCCGACAACGGGACCTGGTCGGTGACCCTCATCGCCCGCTCGGGCGACCGGCCCCTCCTCGGGCTGCGTGACATCGAGCGTTGGACCGAGGTGGTGCGGTCGCTCCCGACGGTGGCCCACTGGATCGACGCCCAGCCCCTCGAGGACCGGATCGTCACCATGGCCAAGATCGAGGACCGCCACCGCGACCTGCGTCCAGGCGGGGACCCGGTCGTCACCGGCCTGGTCGCGGTGGCCGACGCGTGGGCATGCACCAACCCGTCGCTCGGCCGGGGCGTCTCCATCGGGACCCTGCACGCCGTGGCGTTGCGCGACACCCTGCGCGACGTCGGGCCGGACCGCCCGGCCGACCTGGTCGAGGCGTTCGGCGAGGCCACCGACGCGGTGGTCGAGCCGTGGTTCGCCTCGACGCTGTCGTACGACCGACACCGCCTGGCCGAGATGGAGGCGATCGCGGCGGGGGAGACCTACGACCCCGGCGATCCCGCTTTCGAGATCGCCAAGGCGCTCTCGGCGGCGTCCGGCCAGGACCCCGACGTCCTGCGGGCCTCGATCGACGTCGCGCTGGTCCTCGATCTTCCCGAGGCGGTGCTGGCCCGCGACGGCCTCCGGGACAAGGTCATCGAGCTCGGGGCCGGCTGGCGCGAACGGCCCAGCTTCGGGCCCGACCGCGACCAGCTCGTCACGATCGCGAGCGCGTAGGCATCGTCCAACCCAAGGAGGGGCCGTGCGGGCTCAGAACGAGGGCGTCGGGATCAACTACGAGGTGGCGGGGGAGGGGCGGCCGGTCGTGCTGCTCCACGGGTTCCCCGACTCCGGCCGGCTGTGGCGGCACCAGGTGCCGGCCCTGGTCGACGGAGGATTCAAGGTCATCGTGCCCGACCAGCGCGGCTACGGCGCGTCCGACCGGCCCGAGGGCATCGACGCCTACAACATCTTGAACCTGGTGGCCGACGTGGGCGTCGTCCTCGCCGACGCCGGGGTGGAGCGGGCCCACGTGATCGGCCACGATTGGGGGGCCGCCGTGGCGTGGGCCCTCGCCGCGGTGGCGCCCGACGCGGTGGACCATCTGGTCGCGCTGTCGGCCGGCCACCCCTCGAGCTTCCGGGGCGGCGACGACTTCGAGCAGCAGCAGAGGTCGTGGTACATGCTGCTGTTCCAGTTCGAGGGGATCGCCGAGAGGTGGCTGTCCGTCAAAGGGTGGTCCAACTTATGAAACTGGAGCCATCACCCCGACGCCGACGCCGTGATCGCGGATCTGGAGAAGAACGAGTCGCTCACCCCCGGGCTCAACTGGTATCGGGCCAACATCCCGGCCGCCTCCTACGTCGAGCCGCCCATCGAGCTCCCACCGGTGCAGGCGCCGACCATGGGCGTGTGGAGCTCCGGGGACGTCGCACTGACCGAGGGCCAGATGACGCGGTCGGCCGTCCACGTGGCGGGCGAGTGGCGCTACCAGCGGATCGAGGGCGCCGGCCACTGGATGCAGCTCGAGGCGCCCGACGAGGTCAACCGGCTGCTGCTCGACTTCCTGCCCAGCTAAGCCGAGCGCTCAGGCGCCGTCGGGGTAGCCCCCGCGGTGCGAGACGAACGGGAAGTGCGGCAGCACCGCGCCGCCCCCGACCCGGGCCCGCCAGGAGCCCTCGGGCGGCACGGTCGCCGCGCGTAACGCGCCGGCGCCGTCGCCTTCGACCAGATACTCGAGGACGTCGCGCAATGCCGTGACCGACGGCCCGAACCGCTCGGCCCACGCGTCCTCCGTCGCGCCGACGGCCTGCTCGTACCGAGCGCGTAGGGCGAGGCCGGTCGGGGTGAGGGAGAGGACCCGGCCCCGTCCCGTGACCGGGTCCGGCGCCGTGGCCAGGTAGCCGTCCCGCTCGAGCACGCCGCTCGCCCAGCGGCTGGACTCCTTCGCAATGCCGCTGACCGAAGGCAGGTCGCGTTCTGGCCGAGGGTCGTCGCCGAGCACGCGGGACGTGTTGGCCAGGGCCGCCAGCCCCAGCGGCAGCCCGTCCTCGGCCTCGAGCGCGAACGCGTGCAGGAGATTCGACAGCGCTGTGATCAGGGCCGCCGGTCCGGGCACGGTGTCCGCCGATGGCCCGCCCGGGCTGTACAGACGCGGCCCCAGCTGGGGGAGGTAGCCAGGAAGGACCAGCCCGGTCGTGGCGACGATCGACCGGGCCTGGTCACCGAGGGCGTCGACCGTCTCCGCGCCGAGACGAGCACGCCAACGGGCCTCGACCTCTCCTGGGACCTCCGCCGAGATGGCGCTGCAGGTGCGCCCGACCGAGGTGGCTTGCACCAGCCAGTCCGGCCGTGGGTCCTTCTGGCGCAGCCTTGCCCCGTCGGGCCCGGCGTAGACATAGCCCCACCGAATCATCCCGTTGAGCGAGGGGTGGGGGACTCGTTCGGTGCCGGCGCGCGTCGACAGCTCCCGAACGGAGATGGCTTCGTCGGTGACCAGGCGCAACAGGTTCGCCCAGAACCCGTACGAGACGAGCCAAGGCCCCTGGCTCCCGAACCTTTGGGTGTGGTGAGGGGCCCGCGACTCGTAGGTGTTGTCGATCTCCACGGTGAGGGCGACCAGGACCTGCGAGAGCAGCGCGGACAGCGGCGCGGGCACCCGAGAGTTTGGCCTGCGAAGGTCAGCGGCCGCCCAGGCTGGTTGACTGCCGTGGTGCTCGTGACCTTGCCCGACGGCGCGACCGTGCTCGCCCGGGGGCGGCTCGGGCTCGTCGACGAAGGCGGGCCCCGACCGCCTGACTACGGGCTCTACCTCGACGAGCGGTGGCGGGACGACCCCGCAGTGACCTGGGCCCACCGGGTCATCGGGTGGGCCGACTTCGGATTGCCCGACGACGAGGCCGATCTCTTTGCGGCGCTGGCGGACCTGCATCGCCGCGCGACCGCCGGCGAGCTGGTCGAGGTGGCCTGCTACGGCGGCGTCGGCCGGACCGGGACGGTGCTGGCCTGCTTCGCGGTGCTGGCCGGGGCCCCGCCGGCCGACGCAGTCGGCTGGGTCCGGGCCAACTACCACCCCCAAGCGGTCGAGACCGACGACCAGGCGGCGCTGGTCCAGCGGTTCGCGGTGGCCCAGGGCCGGTAGCCCGGGTCGTCGATTCTCGGCTCTGGCGGGTCTGGAGTGAGCACTCACTTCGCTACAGTGTCCGGATGGCCGCCGCCCAACGAGCGCCCGAAGTCGAGCGCCCGAAGCACCGCGCCGCCGCCCTCCCCCCCGATGAGCGACGCGCCGTCATCGCGTCGGCCGCGCTCTCCCTCCTGCTCGAGCACGGGACCAACATCACCACCCGCCAGATCGCCGAGGCGGCCAACATCGCCGAGGGCACGACGTTCCGGGTCTTCCCGGACAAGGACGCGATCATTCGGGCCGCCGTCGATCTGGCCTTCGACCCGGCGCCGGTGCGCCGGGCCATCGGCGGCATCGACCGGTCGTTGCCGTTCGAGGGGCAGCTCATCGAAGCGGTCGAGATCATCCAGCGCCGGATGCTCGACATCGGCCGCTTGGTCTCTGCCGTCGGGGGCCCCTTCGTGTTCGCCGACGGGGCGCGACCGATCCCCGATCTCAGCGCGCTCACCGAGTTGCTCGCGGTCGAGGAGGCGAGCCTCCGCTACGACGCCGAGAAGGCGGCCCGCCTGTTGCCCGCCCTCATCCTCGCGTTCAGCCATCCGCTCCTGCACGGCCAGAAGCCGATGTCGGCGAGCGAGATCGTGACGATCCTCCTCGACGGGATCCGGCTGCGGGGCGACGCCATCGCGAAGAAGAAGAGCCCGCGGTGCTGATCCGGCTCCTGCGCACCCAGCTGCGCCCCTACAAGGCAATGCTCGCGCTCCTGGTCGGGCTGCAGGCCATCCAGGCGCTCCTCAACCTCTACCTGCCCAACCTGAACGCCAACATCATCGACAAGGGCGTGCTCACCGGGAACACCGGGTACATCTGGAGCCACGGCGGCTACATGCTGGCGGTGGCGATCCTCCAGTCCGCCTTCGCGGTGTGCGCGGTCTACCTCGGCTCGCGGGTCGCGATGGGCTTCGGCCGCGACGTGCGGGACGCCCTGTTCCACCGCTCGATGCAGCTGTCGGCCCGTGAGGTCAACATCCTCGGTGCGCCGTCGCTCATCACCCGGGTCACCAACGACGTCCAGCAGGTCCAGCTGCTGGTGGTGATGTGCTGCACGATGGTGCTGGCCGCCCCGGTCACCGTGGTCGGCGGGGTGGTCCTGTCCCTCCGTCAGGACGCCGGGCTTTCCTGGCTGCTCGGCCTGAGCATGCCGATCCTCGCGATCGCGCTCGGCACGATCATCGGGTTCATGATCCCGCAGTTCCGGCGCATGCAGGCGCGCCTCGACAACGTGAACCGGGTGCTGCGCGAGCAGATCACCGGGATCCGGGTGGTCCGGGCCTTCGTGCGCGAGCCCCGTGAGACCCACCGGTTCGACGAGGTCAACGAGCAGCTGACCGAGACCTCGCTCAAGGCCGGGCGCCTCATGGCGCTCATGTTCCCGATCGTCATGCTCGTCATCAACTGCTCCAACTCGGCCGTCGTCTGGTTCGGGGCCAACCGGATCGCGCACGGCCAGATGACGATCGGCTCGCTCATCGCGTTCCTCACCTACTTCACGCTCATCCTGATCGCCGTGATGATGTCGACGTTCGTCGGGGTGATGGCCCCCCGGGCCGCGGTCAGCGCCGAGCGGATCGAAGAGGTGCTCGACACCCAGCCCTCGGTGGTGCCGCCGGCCCGCCCGGTCACCGCCCTCGTCTCGCCGGGCACGCTCGAGTTTCGCGACGCCACCTTCGGGTACCCAGGGGCCGAGGCGCCGGTCCTCGAGCACATCTCCTTCCGGGTCGCCCCCGGCCAGACCACGGCCGTGGTCGGCTCGACCGGATCGGGCAAGACCACCCTGGTCAGCCTGGTGGCCCGCCTCGTCGACGTGACCGGTGGGGCCGTCCTGGTCGGCGGGGTCGACGTGCGGGAGCTCGACCCCGAGATCCTGTGGAACCGCATCGGGCTCGTGCCTCAGCGCCCCTATCTGTTCACCGGGACGGTGGAGAGCAACCTGCGCTACGGCAAGCCCGACGCCACCGAGGAGGAGATGTGGATGGCCCTCGAGGTCGCGGCGGCCCGCGACTTCGTCACGGCGCTGGGCGGGCTGGAGGCCCCCATCGTCCAGGGCGGGACCAACGTGTCGGGCGGCCAACGCCAGCGCCTCAGCATCGCCAGGGCCCTCGTGCGCCGTCCCGACGTCTACGTGTTCGACGACTCGTTCTCCTCCCTCGACCTCGCCACCGACGCCCGGGTCCGGACCGCCCTGGTCCCCTACACGGCCGCGTCGTCGATGCTGGTGGTGGCCCAGCGGATCTCGACGATCATGAGCGCCGACCAGATCCTGGTCCTCGAGGACGGCGCCGCGATCGGCCTCGGCACCCACCTCGAGTTGCTCGAGACCTGCCCGACCTACCAGGAGATCGTGGCCTCCCAGGTGACGGACGACGCGGCATGAGCGTCGACCAGCAGCGCATCGGGACGGCCGGACCAGCCACCGAGGTCGAGGACCCGGCCGACGGCTGGCGGCCGCCGCCTCCCCAGGGACCGATGGGCCGGATGGGCCCCTCCCTCGGGGTGCCGATGGAGAGGTCGAAGGACTTCGGGGGAACGCTCCGACGCTTGGCCAGCCGCATTCGGCCCGAGTCGGCCCGGCTGAGCTTCGTGGTCGTCCTCTCGATCACCGGCGTCGTGCTGTCGGTGCTGGGCCCCCGCCTCTTGGGCGACGCCACCAACATCATCGTCAAAGGCCTCTTCCACGGCGGGCCCGGCGCGATCAACTTCTCGGGGCTGCACCACCTGCTGTTCGAGGTGGTCGGCCTCTACGCGTGCTCGGCCGTCCTCCAATACCTGTCCGCCTACACCCTGGCCGGCATGGTCCAGCGGACCATGCGCAAGCTCCGCGCCGACGTGGAGGACAAGCTCCACCGGGTCCCCCTCGGCTATGTCGACCACGCCGCCCGGGGCGACCTGCTCAGCCGGGTCACCAACGACATCGACAACCTGGCCCAGAGCCTCCAGCAGACGATCAGTCAGTTCCTGACCAACACCTTCATGCTGATCGGCACGGTCGTGATGATGTTCGTGGTCTCGCCGACCCTCGCGCTCGTCGCCTTGATCTCGATCCCGTTGTCCTCGGGGATCATCCGCTTCATCACCCAGCGCTCCAAGCTCCGGTTCATGGCCCAGTGGCGCCACACCGGCCGGCTCAACGCGCTGGTCGAGGAGTCGCTCACCGGCCATGCGGTGGTGAAGACGTTCGGCCGCCAGAAGGAGGTCGAGCAGCAGTTCCGCGAGACCAACGTGGAGATGTACAAGGCCAGCGCGAGCGCCCAGTTCGCGTCGGGGAGCATCCAGCCGCTGATGGTGCTGGTCGGCAACCTCAACTACGTGGTCATCGCGGTGCTGGGCGGCATCCGGGTGGCCAACCGCTCGATGAGCATCGGCGGGGTCCAGGCCTTCATCCAGTACTCCCGGCAGTTCGCCCAACCGCTCCAGATGCTGGCGTCGATGGCCAACCTGTTCCAGTCCGGCCTCGCCTCGGCCGAGCGGGTGTTCGAGTTCCTGGACGCCGACGAGCAGTCACCGGATCCCCCAGCCGATTGGTCGGCCGCGCCCCGCCAGGGCCGGGTCGAGTTCGAGCACGTCTCCTTCTCTTACGACCCCGAGCACCCGCTGATCACGGACCTCTCGCTCAAGGCCGAGCCGGGACGGACGGTGGCCATCGTGGGGCCGACCGGGGCCGGCAAG
>JBOGFV010000238.1:0-2457 GCA_050743525.1 Acidimicrobiales bacterium | reverse complement strand
GCCGCTCCAGCGGCAGAGCCCCCGGCGCCAGAGGCCCCGGCCGAGACGCCGGATCCGGCCATGGCGAGCGCAGCGGCCCCGGCCAGCGGAGGGACCGAGCAGAGTGCGGTCGCCGAGTCGGGCGACGGGTCCGAGGCGTAGCGGTGGCCAATTTCACGGCCAAGGACGTGCAGCGGCTGCGCCAGGACACGGGCGCTGGGATGATGGACGCGAAGCGTGCCCTCGAGGAGTGTGACGGAGACATGGACGCGGCCGCCCAGTGGCTGCGCGAGCACGGGTTGGCCCAAGTGGCCAAGCGCGAGGACCGCGAAGCGACCCAGGGCGCGGTGTCGGTGGTGAAGGACCACGCCGTCGCGGCCATCGTCGAGCTGCGCTGCGAGACCGACTTCGTGGCCAAGGCGGCCGAGTTCGTGGCGGTGGCCGACGACCTCGCCGCGCTGGTCGCCGCCGAGGGCGAGGACGCCATTACCGAGCGTGCCGCCGAGGTCGCGCGGCTCGCCACCACGCTCAAGGAGAACATCTCGGTGGGTCGGGTCTTCCGGCTCGAGGCCAAGGACGGCCAGGTCGTGGACACCTACCTGCACCAGCAGTCCGGCCGGGGCGTGAACGCGGTGGCGGTGGTGATCAGTGGTGGCGACCAGGACCTGGCCCACGAGGTGGCGCTCACGGCGGCCTTCTCCCGCCCCCAGTACGTGCGTCGCGAGGATGTGCCGGCCGAAGAGGTCGCCGAAGAGCGCCAGACCCTCGAGGCGCTGTCGCGCAACGAGGGAAAGCCGGAGGCGGCGCTGGAGAAGATCGTCGAGGGCCGGCTCACCGGCTGGTTCAAGGAGCGGGTGCTCCTCGAGCAGCCCTCGGCCCACGACGACAAGAAGACCGTCGCCGCCATGCTGGGCTCGGGCGACGTCGTGGCCTTCGCCCAGGTCGTCATCGGTCCGTAGGCTGGGATGGCCGCTGGGGGAGCCGCTCGTGAGTGACCACCGACGCGTCGTGCTGAAGATGTCGGGTGAGGCCTTGGCCTCGGCCTCCTCGGACGAGGTCCTCGACTCCGAAGTGGTCGAGCGTTTCGCCGGTGAGATCGCCCAGGCCCGGGCCGAGTTCGACCTCCAGCTGGCCGTGGTGGTCGGCGGCGGCAACATCTGGCGGGGCACCATCGGGGCGGGGGCCGGCATGGACCGGGCCACCTCGGACACCATGGGCATGCTGGCCACGGTCATCAACGCACTGGCCCTGCAGGACGCGCTCGAGCACCACGGCCAGGACACCCGGGTCCTGACCGCCATCCCGATCGCCGAGGCCGCCGAGCCCTACATCCGGCGCCGGGCCATCCGGCACTTGGAGAAGGGCCGGGTGGTGCTGCTGGCCGCCGGGATGGGCAATCCGTACTTCACGACCGACACCTCGGCCGCCCTCCGGGCCGCCGAGATCGAGGCCGAGCTCCTCTACAAGGGCACCCACGGCGGGGTCGATGGCGTCTACAGCGCCGATCCCCGCCTCGACCCGAGCGCCACCCGATTCGACGAGATCTCGTTCATGGAGGTGGTGGCCAAGGACCTGCGGGTCATGGACCTCACCGCCATCACCTTCTGCAAGGACAACGGGCTCCCGATCCGGGTTTTCGACCTGATGCCGGAGGGCAATCTGCGCCGGGCGCTCAGCGGCGAACAGATCGGTACGCTGGTCCGATGACCGAGGAACTCGGCCAGGTGGTCATCGAAGAGGTACGGGACAAGATGGCCAGGGCAGTGGACCACGCCCGGGCCGAGTTCTCCTCGGTCCGCACCGGGCGGGCCACCCCCGCCCTCGTCGATACCCTGATGGTCGACTACTACGGGACCCAGACCCCCCTGCGCCAGCTGGCCGGGTTCAGCGTCCCCGACGCGATGCTCCTGGTCGTGTCCCCCTACGACAAGGGCTCGCTCACCGCGATCGAGAAGGCCATCAGCACCTCGGACCTCGGCATCAACCCGGCCAACGACGGCAACGTCATCCGCCTCGCCTTCCCGCCGCTCACCGAGGAGCGCCGCAAGGAATTGGTGAAGGTGGTGCGGCACAAGGCCGAGGAGGGCCGGGTCGCGGTGCGTAATCTGCGCCGCAGCGCCCGCCATGAGCTCGAGGGCCTCGAGAAGGACGCGTCCATCACCGCCGACGAGCTCGAGCGGATCGAGAAAGAGCTCGAAAGGGTCACCCACGCCCAGGTGGGGGCCATCGACGAGCTGCTCAGCCACAAAGAGCACGAGCTCTTGGAGGTCTGAGGGGAGCCATGGCACGCGACGACGAGCGCGACGACCTCGAGCACCAGGGGTATCGCAGTGGCAGGGTCCGCATCGTGGGGGCGGAGCCGGCCGGCCGCGCCGCGGCGCGTCCCGAGGGCGATGAGGGCTTGGACGACGTGGCCGACGACGAGCGCCCGGGCGACGCCGGCGCGCTGGTCCCGCCGCTGCCGCACTGGACCGAGCC
>JBOGFV010000237.1:0-8444 GCA_050743525.1 Acidimicrobiales bacterium | reverse complement strand
TCGAGCATGGCCCGGTTGTCGATGGCCGGGTTGCCGCGGTTGTCCTTGTAGGCGAGCTCGAAGCAGCTGTTGCGGGGCGGCACCCCGTTGCCCTTGTTGACCTTGGCGATCCCCATCTCCAGGCCCTTCAGGTACTGGTGGCCGAGGGCACCGCCGGGCCCCGAGAGGTCGAGCGACGCCCCGACCACGATCACCCGGCCGGCGTCGCAGCCGGGGGGCGGCGGGACCACGGTCGTGGGGACGACCAGCCGGTCGGCCGAGTTGCAGGCCGACAGCGCCGCGCCGGCCAGTCCCACCAGCGCCACCAGGGCGACCCGGGAACGGCCGAAGCGGCCCGACACGGTCATCGCAGCGGCGCTCAGACCGCCGCGGCGCCGAGGTAGGACTCGACGACCCGTGGGTGGCGCAGCACCTCGTCGGGCTCCCCGACCGCCACCACCGCGCCGGTGTCGAGGGCCACGATGCGGTCGGCCAGCGCCTTGGTCAGCCCCATGTCGTGCTCGATCAACATCAGGCTGCACTGGAGCCCGACCCGGATGTCCCGGAGCACGGGAGCCAGCGCCTCGGTCTCGGCCTGGGCCAGGCCGGCCGAGGGCTCGTCGAGCAGGACGATGGTCGGCCGCTGGGCCACGATGACGGCCAGCTCGAGGAGCCGGCGCAACCCGGTCGAGAGGTCCGAGCCCAGCTGGTCCTTGAAGTCGCCGAGGCCGAGCATGTCGATGACCTCCTCGGCGGCCACCGCGACCCGCTTCTCGGCCCGGCCGACGGTGGGCATGCACAGCATGGTCGAGAGCACGCCCGGGGACACGACCCGGCGGGACACCGCCACCGAGACGGTCTCTTGGACCGTCAGGCCCGGCCACATCCGGGCGGCCTGGAAGGAGCGGCCGAGGCCGAAGGCCGAGCGCCGGTAGGCGGGCCAGTCGCTGATGTCGGTGTCGTGCATCGACACGTGGCCCTCGTTGGGACGCAGCTGGCCCGAGATGATCTCGAAGACGGTGGTCTTGCCGGCCCCGTTGGGGCCGATGAGGCCGAGGATCTCGCCGTTGTTGAGCTCGAGGCTCACGTCGTCGACCGCCACGATCCCGCCGAAGCGCTTCACGATGCCTTGGGCGCTGAGCACGACCCCCGAGGCCTCCGACGGGGTGGTCGCGGCGGCGGCGGCGATGCGCAGGCTGCCGAGCGAGGTGCTCCCGAGCGTCCCGGCCTCGTGGTCGCGCTTGGCCGCCTCGGTCGCGGCCATCCCGGTGCCCTCGTCGGCCTGGTGGCGGGCCCCCTCGAGGAGCACCGAGCGGACGATGTCCTCGTGGTCGATGAGCTCGGCGGTCGGCCCCTGGAACACCACCTGGCCCTTCTCCATGAACGTGGCCCGCGTGGTCATCCGCAGGGCCAGGTTGACCGACTGCTCGACCAGGATCACCGCGGTGCCCCGCTCGTTGATCGCCTTCACGATGCTGAGCAGCGACTCGATGACGGTCGGGGCGAGGCCGAGCGACAGCTCGTCGATGATCATCAGGCGGGGCTGGGCCACGAACGCCATGGCCAGCGACAGCATCTGCTGCTCGCCACCCGAGAGGCTCCCGGCCTGGGTGCTGAGCCGGTTGTTGAGGGCCGGGAAGTAGCCGAGGACCGCCTTGGTGGCCTGCTTGATGTAGGCGGCGTCCTTGTCGTAGAGCCAGCCGGCCATCTTCAGGTTCTCGTCGGTCGTGAGCCCCGGGAAGACGCCCCGGTCGCCCGGCACCATGGCGATCCCCATCTTCACGATCCGGCTCGGGTCGAGGGTCGTGATGGGCTGGCCGTCGAAGAGGACCTCTCCCCCGGTCGGGGTGATGAGGCCGACCAGGGTCTTGACGAGCGTCGACTTGCCGGCCCCGTTGGTGCCGAGGACCGCCACCATCTCGCCGTCGTCGACGTCGAAGTCGACCCCGAAGAGGACCCGGACGTTCTCGTAGCCCGACTCGATGCCCCGGGCCATGAGCAGCTTGCCCCGGCCCTCGATCCGGTCGCGGCGGACCTTGATGTCGGCCTGGACCGATGCCTCCAGCCGCTGGATGTCGGTGGCCAGGTACCGGCTGGAGCGGCGCAGCACCCCCGTGCCCATCAGGATCAGCGACGCGAACAGCCAGAAGCAGGCCCGGTAGCCGAAGTCGTTGCCGATGACGGCGACCAGGGTGGTCCCGGCCGTGCCGACCGGGCCGATCAGGAGCACCCCGATCGTGAACCACAGCGTGCTCAGCGCGTACCCGAGCGTCATCAGCCGGGCCGGCAACGCCACCGACAGGGTCGCGTAGACGCCGGCCACCACGAAGGCCGCCGCGCCGGCGAAGACGACGTCGGCGGCCACCGAGAGCCCGAACACGGGGCTGACCCCCAGCACGGCCACCCCCAGGAAGGCGATCCCGGCCGCCCGGGCCACCGACCGCATCCCCTTGGTCGGGTCGGTGCGCATCAGCTTGGGCAGGATCAGGGCGCCCACCAGCACGCCGGCGGCCGCCCCGAACAGGGCCAGGTCGAGCGCGATCCGGCGGGACGCCGCGTTCTGGTGGAACACGTTCAGGTAGAGCAGATTCGTGTAGTACGCGACCCCGAAGATGGTGACCGAGAGCAGCGGCAACGCCCGGTACAGGGCCCGCAGCGACGGCACCGAGAAGAGCACCCGGGCCGCCTCGGGCAGCGTGGCTGGGCCCTCCGCCGACCCCTGGGACCCGACCAGGTCGACGCCCATCGGGCTGTGCTCCCGGTGGAAGGGCAGGAACCGGCGACCGACGACCGCCAGCACGATGGCCAGGCCCGCCAGCGCGAAGAACGGCGCCTGCCACGAGAAGGCCCGGCCGAACAGGAAGACGATCGGGGCAGCCAGGGCGTAGGCGAGGACGCCCACGAAGCGGTGGGCCAGGATGGCCCGGGTCCGCACCTCGACCGGGTAGTACTGGGCCAGCGCCCCGTGCTGGGTGGAGGTGATGCACCCGGACATCGACAGGAGCAGGAAGATCCCGAAGTACAGGATCACCTGGTTCTTGACCAATCCGGCGAGGCCCAGCAGGACCGCGAAGGCCGCCATCACCATGACGGCGCCGACCGCCGTCCGCCACCGGTTCCCGCGGTTGGCCCCCACCGCCACCGGCAGGTCGGGGCCGAGGCCGAGCTGGATCTGCTGGACGACCGCGCCCGACAGCGTGACCAGCTCGGAGTGGTAGGCGTCCTGGATGCCGATGAACTGCAGGAGGATCATGGCGCCCGAGAGGAGCATGCAGGCGTTGAAGCTCATCAGGACGAGGAGCGGGGCGACCGGGTAGGGCGCGGTCAGGCGCCGCGGGTCGAGGATGGAGAGGCGGTCGCGCTCGAGCTTCGAGTCGACCACGGCGACGGTCTGGGTGGCGGTCACGGCTCCGTCGAGCGTCCTCTGGTCTCGGGGCCGCCGTCGGGGGCCCCATCGGAGGGCCCGGCGGTGACCGTGGTGCCGGTCCCCCCGGCGCCGGAACGGTGCGGGAGGTTGGACGCCGCCAGGACGCCCTCGGCCGAGCCGCCCTCGGTCACGGACCCCAGATGCTCGGCGGCCTCGGCCGCCTTGGCCACGAGGAGGTCCTCACCGATCTGGCCGTCGAGCTCGTCGATCTGCTGGATGAGGCCGAGCGAGGTCATGTGCCGTCGCTTGGCCGCCAGGCCGAGGAGCGCGTCGCGAACCCGGTAGAGGATGCCGCTCAGCCCCTCGGGCAGGAAGATCAGGAGCAGCAGGATGCCGCCGCCGTTCACGAGGGCGGCCCAGCCCGACGGCAGGAAGTAGGTCGCCGCCCACACCGCGAAGGCCCCGATGACGACCCCGGGCAGCGACCCCAGGCCGCCGATCACGACCATGGTGAACAGCGCGATGTCGATGTCGGGGGTGAACGAGCCGTTGTTCACGCCCTGCTGCTGGACCACGAAGATCGCCCCCGCGAACCCGGCGATGGCCCCCGAGATCAGGAAGGCCGTCACCTTCTGCCGGGTCGTGTTGAGGGCGGTGGCGCGCGCGGCCGCCTCGTTGTCCCGGGTCGCGATCAAGCTCCGCCCCACCCGGCTTCGTCGGAGCGACCGGACGGCCAGGAGGCACAGGAAGAACGCGATGAGGCAGAAGTAATAGACGTCGGCGTCCGACGACAGGAGCGAGGAGCTCCCGAACAGCGAGGGGCGGTTGGCCGACGTGCTGACCAGCCAGGTCAGATAGGACGGCGACAACAGGTAGTTGGACGCGCAGACGCCGAAGGCCAGGGTGGTGACGGCCAGGAACGGCCCCTGGATCCGGAGCGCGGCGATGCCGATGACCATGGCGACCCCGGCGCCCGTGACGACGGCCAGGGCCAGGGCGGCGAAGAAGTCCCACCCGTGCCGCGAGTAGAGGACCGCCGCGACCGCGCCGGCCAGCCCCGAGATCCCGAACTGCCCGAGCGAGATCTGCCCCGTCCAGCCGGTCAGGACCAGGAGCGACAGGCCCACGATGGCGTAGATGAGGATGTAGCCGGCCAGGTAGGTCTGGCTGTCCGAGATGAGCAAGGGCAGCAGGACGGCCAGCGCGATCAGGGCGATCCGGCCGCCCCGAAGCGACCACTTGACCTCCGGGAGCGCGGCCAAGGCCCGCGGGATCGGCCGCACCGCCGACACCGACCGCCAGGTCGACTGGTCGGCCTCGGTCACCCGGCTGTAGCTCTTCCGCTGCAGCAGCAGGGCGGCGATGACGACCAGCACCAGGGTGGCGTCGACGTACGTCGTGTTCGAGAAGGTCCAGGTCGCGCCAGCGTCGAAGATCCCGATGGCGATGGCCGCGATGGCGGTGCGGGGCATCGACTCCATCCGGCCGATGACCGCGGCGGCCAGGATCCGGATCAGGACGTCGTCGCTCCCGGTGGTGACCGTCTGGAACCCGCCGAACCCGAGCACCGGGGTCTGCAGGAGGATCGCCACCGTCGAGAGCACCGCGACGGTGATCCAGATGATGGTGTCGAGGCGGGGCACCGGGACGCCGAGCAGGGTGGCCCGCTCGCCGTTCTCGGAGGCGGCCCGGATGGCCAGGCCGTACTTGGATCGCCGCATGAACACGGCCAGCGCCACCACGATGATCACGGTGCCAGCGAAGGCGACGACGTCGTTGCCGCTGAAGACCACCGGGTTGATCGAGAACTGGAAGTGCGCCGGGGTGTTGAAGGTCTGGTGGGCGGCCGCCGTCGTGCAGGACTGGTTGGTGGCCGGGTTGCAGAAGAGGATCGGGAGCAGGGCCGAGACCCCGCCGAGGCCCTGGGCCAGCCCGATCGTGGCGACGGTCAGAATGAGGCGAGAGCTCTTGCGGAAGTGCCGGGGCAGGAGGCTGAGGAGCGCCCCGGTGAGGATGGCCGCTGCGATGCCGGTCAGGCAGGACAGGACGAAGTTGACGTTGTAGGTGACGTTCAGCTCGATGGCCAGGATGGCGGCGGGGATGCCCACCTGGGCCTGGGCGAAGTTGATGATGCGGTTGCCCCGGTAGACGAGGACGATGCCGATGGCCAGGATCGCGTAGATCGACCCGTAGACCACCCCCAGCAGGACGATGCCGATGGGCAGGCCCTTGGACAGGACGTGGTCGAGAATGGCCCAGAGCGCCACGGCCCCGAGGGCCCAGGCGATGCCCGATCTCGAGCCCCAGATCCCGTCCTTCAGGCGCTGGCCGAGGGGACCAGGGGGCTGTTCGTCGACTACGGGCGCTGCCTGCATGGCGTCATCGCCCCCCGGTGCTCGCGACGGTGGCCCGCCAATGGACCGACGGCAAGCTAACGACCGACCCCGAAATTGTCAACGCCACCCCGACCCGCCCCTGGGCGTGAAATCGTTTCTACGCCGTCGGATCGGTAGTGTAACGCTGCCGCTTTCGGGCGGCGAGGCGACCGGGGAGGGCGTCGCAGCGGCGGCGGTCCCCCCGGGAACCCAAGACCGAGAAGGGGGCAACATGGGGTTCATCGGGGTGCGCTCGCACCGGTCCTCCAACCATCGGGTTGGTTTCGTCGTTGCAACCGGCGTTGCGGTCATCGCGATGCTCGGGGTCGCCGGGGTCGGCGTCGCGGCAAGCGGGCCGGTCCTGTCCAGGTCGGGGCCGAGCAACGAGGGCCCCTATCCCTACGGATATCCGGCGTCGGGCGGCATCAAGGCGGGCACCGGCACCACCCTGTCCGGCGCCAAGTGCAAGGCCGGCACACCGCAGTTCGCGAGCGCCTACGTCGCTCCGTGCCTCCCGAAGTTCACCGGGAACAACGGGGGCGCCACCTACAACGGGGTGACGTCGTCGACCATCACCCTGGCCCAGATCGAGTACCCCCAGTCGGCCAACGAGCAGTCCCTGGAGGCCCAGGCGGCGGCGGCCGGTGACGCGCCCCAGCCGGTCATCAGCCAGGTCGAGCAGACCTTCTTGAACTACTTCAACAAGGCCTACGAGCTCTACGGCCGCCACGTCGTGATCAAGCCGGTCACCGCGACCGGCAAGTCCCTGGACGAGGCCCTCGACCAGGGCCAGGCCCAGGCCTGCGCCGACGCCACGACCGTGGCCCAGCAGGTCCACGCCTTCGGCGAGACCGGCATCCCCTACGAGCTGCAGGGCGGGGGCTCCAACCCGTTCTCCAACTGCGCGGTGCAGCAGCACCTCGTCGAGTTCGAGGGCAACCCCTACTACGGCGAGAACATCTTCCAGAGCCAGAACCCCTACGTATGGTCGACGGTGCCGTCGTGCACCAACATCGCCGCCCAGATGGCCGAGGTGATCGGCAAGGAGCTGGCCGGCAAGAAGGCCATCTACGCCGGCGGGGCCCTCAAGAGCCAGACCCGCAAGTTCGCCACCTTCATCCCGAACATCAACTCCTACATCGGCTGCAACGGCAACAGCTCGTCGACCGAGGTCAAGCTGCTCCAGTCGAAGTACCACGTGCCGATCTCGGCGATCAACACGTTCTTCCACTACGACCTGAACATCGCGACGTTCTCGCAGTCGGCCCAGCAGGCGATCGTGCAGTTCAAGGCGGCCGGGGTGACCACCATCGTGGCGGCGTGCGACCCGTTCTCGCTCGGCCTGCTGACCAAGGCGGCCGACCAGCAGAACTACTTCCCCGAGTGGCTGCTCGAGGGCACCGCCGCGACCGACACCGACAACGAGGGCCAGACCTATGACCAGACGGCCGTCGACGGCCACATGTTCGGGGTCAGCGAGGCCAACGCGACGAACGACATCTTCGGTCCCACCTCGCCGGCCGGCAAGCTCTACCAGAAGCTGACCGGCCACCAGATCCCGCCCGAGACCGACGGCAACTACGGAATCCTGGTCGAGATCTTCGACATGCTCCAGGCGGCCGGCCCGAAGCTCACGCCCCAGAACATGTCGAGGGGCACCCACGCCCTGCCCGTCCTCGGCGCGCCCAACTTCTCCTATGGGGCCTGGAGCTGGAACGTCGGGCCGACCGGCAAGTCGGGGGCCGGCGAGCACAGCTCGCTGATCGACGCCCGGTTCGTGTGGTGGAACGGCACCGCCAAGTCACCGGTGAACGGCATGCCTGGCACGTTCGTCGCCTCGGACAACGGCCACCGGTGGGGCCTCGGCCAGTGGCCGAAGACCATGCCGGCCGTGTTCACCTCGTCGTAGCAAAGGGACCCCGGAATGGCCGATGTCGGAACGGACCCGCGCCTCGAGTACGCGGGGAAGGGGATGCTGCTCGCCTGGTGGGCGCAGCAGCATCCCGACTTCCCCGCCATCGTCAGCACGCACGGCAACCGGTCCTTCGCTGAGCTGAACGCCCGGTCGAACCAGCTCGCCCGGGCGCTGCGCAGTCGCGGCGTCACCCCGGGCGACGGGGTCGCCCTCATCTCGGGCAACCTCCCCCAGTTCAGCGAGGTCGTCAACGCAGCCCAGCGCTCGGGGCTCCGGCTCACCCCGGTCAACTGGCACCTGACCGGCGAGGAGGCCGGCTACGTGGTCGACAACTGCGAGGCCGGCGCGTTGATCGCGGATGCCCGCCACGGCGAGGCCGCCGCCATCGCGGCCGGCGCCGCGCCCCGGGCCAAGGTTCGCTTGGCCATCGGCGGCGAGATCGACGGGTTCGAGCCTTACGACGAGGCCCTCGACGCCGAGGACGACGCCGACCTCGAGGACGCCGAGATGGGCAGCACGATGCTGTACACCTCGGGGACCACCGGTCGCCCCAAAGGCGTGAACCGGCCCCAGGCCCAGCGCCAAGTCGGGGTGATCGCCGGCCTCTTCGGCTACCAGCCCGGCCAGGACGTCCACCTGGTCACCGGACCCCTGTACCACGCCGCCCCGCTGGCCTTCTCCCTGGCCGTACCACTCGCCTCGGGGGCGGGGGTCGTGCTCATGGAGCGCTGGGACGCCGAAGAGGCCCTGGGGCTGATCGAGGAGCACAAGGTCACCCACACCCACATGGTCCCGACCATGTTCGTGC
>JBOGFV010000236.1:0-7854 GCA_050743525.1 Acidimicrobiales bacterium | reverse complement strand
GTACCCGCCCCGGTCGAATTCGGCGCGGAACTTAGCCGGCAGGATGACCCTGCCCTTCGCATCGAGCGTGTGCTCGTACCTGCCGACGAAACCTGGCACCGAAACGGACTCCCACCAACCATCTCCGGTTCGCTATCGCTCCCCTTCACACCACTTTACTCCACTCTATGCCCCACTACCCCACTGGTCAACCCATTAGCGCCCCTTGACCTCCCAAAAGTTCTCGCTCGGGCCGAATTGCGGGCGCGCCAAGGCCAGCCGAGATCCAACTGGGCGGCGGCATGCGGAGCCGGCCCGCTCCAGCGGGCCCGGGCGGTGGGTGGGGCCTAGTGGCGGCCGAGAAACCGGCTGGCCGCGGCGGCGAACTCCGGGCCGGCCAGCAGCTCGGTGAAGACGGCCATCTCGGTGGCGATGCGGGCCTCGAGGTCAGCGGGGTCGCCGCGCAGAAGGGCCTTGGTGGCGCGCAACGCCTGTTGGGGCTTGGCCGCCAGCGCCTGGGCCGACGCCAGCGCGGCCGCGCGCACCAGTGCCGGGTCGAGCGAGGCATTGGCGATCCCCCACTCGACGGCCGTGGTGGCGTCGAGTGGGGTGGCCAGCAGCATCGCCTCGGCCGCCCGGACCCGCCCGGTCAGGCGCGGAAGGAGCATCGTGCTCCCGGCTTCGGGGACCACCCCGATGTCCACGAACACGAACCGCAGGTCGAGGTCGCTCGCCACGTAGACGAGGTCGCAGTGCAAGAGGATGGTGGCGCCGATCCCGATGGCCTTGCCCTGGACGGCGGCCACCAGTGGCTTGGTCAGCTTCGGGAGGAACCCGAGCAGGTGGGCGGCGCCGGCCGGTCCGGTGTCGGAGACGAAGTCGCCGATGTCGTTGCCGGCGCAGAAGTCGGCGCCCTCGCCGCTCAGCAGGCCGACCGACAGGCTGTCGTCCTCCTCGAGCAACGCGAGGCCATCGACGATGTCCGTGTACATCGCATTGGTGACGGCGTTGCGCTTCTCGGGGCGGTGGAGCCGGATCTCGACGACGGACCCGTCCTTCACGATCTCGACGTCAGCCATGCCGCTCCTCTCCAGGTCCGTCGACCTTCATCCAGCGGCCCCAGCGTCGCACGGGTCATGGCGACCGGCGGACCTCCCAGGTCGGGCCATCGGGGAGCGACCCCAGGAGTCGGTCGATGAGATCGGTCTGGCCCGCTGCCCCGGGCTCGAGGGGAGCCGCGACCTCATCGAGCGCCGCGGCGGCCCCCGGCTCCAGCCCCAGCAGCTCGGCGATCGTCGACCAGTCGACCGCGCGGTAGGCGAGCGAGTGGGTGAGGGCCCCCTCCCTCCCCCGCCACTGCGCGACCCCGACCACCTTGCGACCGCCTCGGGTCACCTCGCCCGAGTCGAGGCCGGCGAAGCACACCGAGCGGGACCACCGATTGGTCACCGGCACACCGCGGTGGACCGCGGCGGCACCGCCCAGGGCGGCCTTCCACCACTCCCCGACCCACAGGCGCGAGCGAGCCACGTCGTCCTGCCACAACGGGTCGCGGCCCGGGACCCAGGTGTCGAGCCACACCACGGTCCCAGGACCCAGCAGGACCGCACCGCCACCGCTGCGTCGGCGAATCAGCGCGACGCCGCGGCGCTCCCGCGCGGCTGCGTCGACGATCGAGCGGTCCTGGGTGCTGCCGAGCACCAGCGTCGGCACGGGAACCGAGCGGACGAAGACCGTCCGATGGCCGAGGGAGCGCAGGCCGTCGACCTCGAATGCGTCCGCCATGCGCTCGGCCGATCAGCGTGCGGAGCTCAGGAGGCGGACGCGAGATACGGGGCCCACAGCGGGTCGACCTCGGAGAGGTGCCGCAGGCGCCACAGGTGCCCATCGGGCGCGTGGGGTTGGAACGGCAGCACCCAGCCCAGCTCGGCGAGCAGGTGGTCGCCTTTCATGAGGTTGTCCTGCTGGCACGACGCGACCACGTTGCCCCACTCGTGGCGGCCGCCTCGGCTCCGCGGGACCACGTGGTCGACGGTGTCGGCCGCCTCCGAGCAGTAGGCGCAGCGCCCGCCGTCGCGCCGCAGCACCGCCCGGCGGGTGAGCGGCGGGGTCCGGGCCCAGCGCGGGATCCGCACCATGTGGAACAGCCGCACGATCGCTGGGACCTCGACTGCGAGGGTGGCCGAGTGGAAGACCGGGGCGTCCTCCCGGAATGCGACTGGCTCGGCGCGCCCGGCGAGGACGAGGACGACGGCGCGACGGTCGGACACGAGCGCGAGCGGCTCGTAGGTCGCATTCAGGAGCAGGACCCGTCCGATCACTTTGCGAGCAGGCTACCGGCGGCCCGGGCGGACCCGCTGACACCACTCGAGGTAGTCGACGACATCGGCGCGGGTCGGTCGCCCGGTCAGCTGGTCGCCGTACGCGGTGTGCATCCGGAACTTCCAGTAGGTCGCGTCGGGGACCGGCAAGAACGGCGGACGCCGCCACCAGCCCGTTGGGGCGAGCCTTCGCAGGGTCGCCCCCGTCTCCCGCCACAGCCGCGGCCGGACGACCACCGCCGCCGCCGCGGTCCGCGCCGCCGAGGCTCGGCCGCTCACCGCCGGGCCTCGAGGTGGCGCCATCCCACTGCGGCCGCGCCGACCAGCGGCCCATGGGGGCCGAGCCCGGCGGGCTCGATCCGGGCCTCGGCCGAGAAGGACATGCGGGCGTGCCGGGCCAGCTCGATCCGAGCGGCGGCGAAGAACGGTTCCCCGAACCCGAGCGCGACCGAGCCGGCCACCACTGCGAGGTCGAGGTCGAGCAGGTTCACGACCGACGCGACGGCCCGGCCGACCAGCGTGCCGGTCCTCGCGATCACCTCGGGCCCCGCCTCCGCCGGGGGCCGGCCGGTGACGGCCGCGATGGCCGAGCCCGACGCCTCGGCCTCGAGGCAGCCGAACCCGCCACACGAGCACGGTCGGCCGTCGGGCTCGACGACGACGTGGCCGACATGGCCGGCGTTGCCGAGCCGGCCGTCGAGCAGCCGGCCGTCGAGCACGATGCCGCCGCCCACCCCCGTCGACACCACCATGGCGAGGAAGTTGTCGCATCCCGCCGCCGCACCCTTCCACCGCTCGCCGAGCGCCAACGCCTTGGCGTCGTTGTCGACCGCGGTCGGCAGCCCGGTCAATTCGGCGAGGCGGTCCCGCAGCGGGAACCCGCGCCAACCGGGGATGTTGAGTGGGGAGACGGTCTCGCCGCCCGGCTCCATCGGGCCGCCGCACCCCACGCCGCACACCGAGAGCGGTCGGCCTGAGGTGTTGGCGCTCACGTCGCCGATCAGCCCGGCAAGGGCGGCGAAGACCTCCTGGGCGTCCCCTTGCGGGGTGGGGACATGGGCGTCGTGCTCGAGGCTGCCGTCAGCGTCGACCAGGGCCGCCGCCATCTTGGTGCCGCCGATGTCGACGGCCAGGCAGAGCGGGGCCACCCTGCGGGGGGCTCAGCGGTCGCGGCGGAACCGGGTGCGAAGCCAGGTCCGGGCGTTGTCCACCGCGCCCTCGATCCCCGGTTGCGACTCAGCGCCCTCGGGGCGGTCCTTCTGGAGGGACCGGGTCAGGTCGTGCCAGCCGGCCTTGCCCATCCGGCGCAGGTTGCGCTCGAACACCACGGCCGAGGCGAACATGAGGGCCACCCCGAGGAAGCCGACCGCCACCGAGTGGGGGTAGAAGGCGACCAGGATGACGATGCCGACGACGAAGCCAAGGGCCGCCCACTTGCAGTGGCGGCCGGCGTGCCGGTACACGGTCTCGGAGCGGACTCGCTCCGCGAACTGAGGGTCCTGGCGGACAAGGGACTCCTCGAGCTCGGCGAGGATCCGCTGCTCGTGGTCAGAGAGCGGCACGCCGTGCCCCTCCCGGCCTGGGGTCCCGGCGCGCTGCGAGGGGGCACTCCCCCGCCGACCTCGCCGTCGTCGCACCCTCAGGCGCCCTCACCGTCCGCGAGTCTACGGCGGCATCCAGCGGTTCGCCGCACGCGGTAGTGGGTCGGTTTGAACGACCTGTCACACCTGGTTCTTAACGTCGGCGCTTGTCATGGCCCGAAGCCGCACGTTCAAGTTCCTGCTCCAGGTGACCAACCGCCAGCGCGTCCTCTTGGACCAGCAGCGTTCGCTCCAACGCGAGCTTTACAACGCCGCCCTCGAAGAGCGCCGGGGTGCTTGGAAGTGGGAGCACCGGTCGATCTCGCTCTTCGATCAATGCCGCACCCTCACCGGGCTCCGAGAGGTCCGCCCCGAGGTTCTCGGCTTCGGGGTCACGGTCTGCCGTGGGACCCTCAAGCGCCTCGACCGGGCCTTCTGCGCCTTCTATCGGCGCTGCCGGGCTGGCCAGAAGCCGGGCTATCCCCGGTTCAAAGGGTCCGGGTCCTTCGACTCGGTGCAATGGGAGGACACCAAGGGCTGGAAGCTCGACGAGGGACGGGGCCGGCTCCGGATCCAGGGGATCGGGGAGATCAAGGTCCGCCTGCACCGCCCGATCCGGGGGACCCCCAAGGCCATCACCATCAAAGGAGAGGGCCGGCGGTACTGGGCCAGCATTCGGTGCGTGGAGGTCCCGGCCGAGCCGCTTGCTGACACCGGAAAGGCGGTTGGGATCGACCTCGGGGTGATGAACCTGGTGGCCACGAGCGACGGGCAGCTCATCGCCGGGCCCCGATGGGCCAGGCGCTCGGCGGCCAAGCTGGCCCAGCGAGAGCGCCAGCTGGCCCACAAGGTCCGAGGCTCCAAGCGCCGCCGGCGGGCCCAGGAGAGAGTCGCCGCTACCCACCGAAGCATCCGCAACCAGCGGTTGGACTCGTGCCACCAGCTCTCCCGGGACCTGGTCAACCGCTACGACGTGATCGTTCACGAGGACCTGAAGATCACCAACATGACGAGGCGACCCAAGCCTCGTCCCGATGGAGAAGGAGGCTTCGAGCACAACGGAGCGTCGGCGAAGGCCGGGCTCAACCGATCCATTCACGATGCCGGGTGGGGAACCCTCCAGGCCATGATCGCCTACAAGGCTGAGAGCGCCGGTCGCCAGGTCGTGGTCGTGGACCCCCGCAACACCTCGCGACGCTGTGCCCGCTGTGGCCTGGTCGATGAGGGCAACCGGCGCGGCGCCGTCTTCCGATGTCGGGGCTGTGGGCACGAAGCCCACGCCGACGTCAACGCGGCCCAGAACATTCTTCGGGCCGGTAGGGCCCGGCAGCTGGAGTCAGTGGCTGCGTAGGGTCAAACTGACCCACTACCCCGCACGCCCGGTCCCGTCTTCCACCGAGGTCACCCCGGCCGACGGCCCCGGAATCTCCGGCCGACCAGGAGCCCGAGCCCGGCCCCGAAGACCGCCGCGATGGCCAGCGCCGTGACGACCGGCGAGCGGGTGCTCACGAACCAGAAGCGGATCTTCACCTCTTGGGTGTTGGCGAGGGCGAACCAGACCCCGAGGGCGAAGAGGATCCCGGTGACGACCAGCCGGACATCTCGACGGCGGGTGGAAGCTCGCTCCGGGCTGTCGCCATGCTCATCGCCAAGGTCGTGCGGCAGCGCCACGGCGGCCCCCTCTCCTCGATCAGATCGACGCGATCGTGCCACTAACCCGGCCCCCCGGGGGGGCCGGCCGCTCCCCGGTCGGCCCGGCGCCGGCCCATGGCCGCCGGCCACCAGTTGAGCCGTCCGAACAGGGTCACCGTCGCCGGGACCAGGACCGTCCGGACCACGAAGGTGTCGAGCAGGATCCCCACGGCCAGGCCGAACCCGACCGAGACGATCGTGCTGCCGCCGGGCTGGCGGGCCGAGACCACCGCGAACACGGCGAAGGTGCCGGCCAGCACCAGGCCGGCCGAGGTCACCGTCGAACCGGTCGCGCCGATGGCTCGGACGACCGCCTCGCGCAGCGGGAGCCGGCTCGCCTCCTCCCGGATCCGGGACATCACGAGGATGTTGTAGTCCTCGCCCAACGCGAGCAGGAAGATGAACATGAGGAAGGGGAGGATGAAGGTCAGGCCGCCCTGGTGCGCGATGAAGACGAACACGATGACGGCCAGGCCGAGCGAGGCGAGGTACGAGATCACCACGCTGGCCAAGAGATAGAGCGGCGCGACGAGGCTGCGCAGCACGATGGCGAGGATGATCCCGATCACCAGCACCGCGATCGGGACGATGCGTTTGAGGTCACGGTTCGAGATGGTGCTGACGTCGCTCAACGCCGGAGCCTGACCCGCCACCCCGCTGTCGGTCGCCCCGACCGCCTTGGCCACCCCGGCGAAGGCAGCCCGGATCTTTGGCACCGCGTTGATGGCCGCGCTGGTCGAGGGGTCGCCGACCGCCAGGCCGGCCTCCCACTGCACGGTGGTGCCGTTGGCAGAGATGAAGCGGGCGGTGGCCCGATAGGCGTTGTAGAGCCGACGGGGCACCGTGGTGGTGGAGGGCTCCTGCGGCGGCAGCGCGAGCGCCGGCCCGAGCTCGTTGTGCAACGAGGCCAGCTGGCCCGGGGTCATGACGGTGCCGTTGGGATCGAGTGGCCCGGCCAGCTTGGTGAACTCGCCGGTCGCCCGGATGAGGGCGGTCGCCCGGGCCAGCCCCCGGGGGTCGGACCACGCCGAGTCGGGCACCCGCATGATGAGGTTGGTCGGGTTTGCGCTGGCCGCCGGGAAGTGGGCCTTCAGGGCCGCATTGCCGGCCGCCGCGTTGGTCCCTGGCGGGGCGGCGAGCGAGCCCCCGAAGCCGCCGGGCTTGTAGCCGATCACGGCCACCGCCAGCGCCCCGAAGACCACGATCCCGACGAGCAGCGACACCGCCGGGCGACGCACCAAGCGCGCCGCAGTGCGGCCCCACACCCCGGCCTGGTGCTCGCGCTCGCGGAGCTTGAACGGCCAGAACGTCGCCCGGCCGGCCACAGCCAGGAGCGCCGGCAACAGGGTGAGCCCGGCCAGCAGCATCACGGCAATCCCGATGGCGAGCGGCAGGCCGAGGTCCTTGTAGAGACCGAAGTCGGCCAGGGTGAGGCTGAGCAGAGCGAGCACCACCGTCGAGGCGGAGCCGGCGATCGACTCGCCGACCCGGGTCAGCGCGACCTCGACCGCCTGGTGGGCGCTGCGGCCCGACTCCATCTCCTCGCGCACTCGGAACACGAGGAACAGCCCGTAGTCGGTGCCCGCCCCGAGCACGAGGACGATGAGCAAGAGCTGGGTGATCGACGAGATCTTGAGCCCGAGCGACCCCAGCCCGCCGATGAGCGATTGGGAGAGGACGAGCACCACGGCGGCCGGGAAGAGGGTGAGGATCGGGGCCAGGGCCGATCGGAAGATGAAAAGCAACAGCACGATGATCAGGAGGAAGGACAAGGCCTGGGTCTGCTTCCCTTGGCTGGCCGACTGGGCCTGATTGGCGATGACGGTGACGGCGGGCCCACCGAGGTGGACCACCAGCCCGGCCGGCAGCGCCGCGCCGGTGACGACGTGCTGCATCCGGTCGATCAGGGTCTTGTCGTCGGGGAGGTCGTTCGGGGAGTTGGTCGAGAGCACCAGCACCTGGGCGGCCTCGCCGTCGGGCGACACCCCACCGAACTGGACCAGGTCGACGGTCGGGACCTTGCGCAGCGATGCGGCGAGTGACTGCAGCGCCGTCTGGTCGGACGCGTCGAGGGCACCGTGCCGGACTGCCACCACCTCGACGAAGGTCTGGTTGGAGGGGCCGGTCAGCGGCTCGGCCAGGGTGGCGGCCTGGTTGCTCGGCGCGCTGGCCGGCAAGAAGGCGCTGTTGTCGTTGTTCACCTGGCTGCCGAGGCTCGGCAGCGCCTTCATCGCGGCTCCGGTGCCGACCAGCCACACGACGATGACCACCCAGCGATACCG
>JBOGFV010000235.1:0-7001 GCA_050743525.1 Acidimicrobiales bacterium | reverse complement strand
CTCCCGCACCAGGGCGACCGTCCGGGTCCACGTCGGAAGGGCGTAGTACGCCTTCACGAGCGCCATGCCGACCATGGCTCGGATGGGGTACCCGGATATTCGATGTTCTGCTCTAGGCCGGGGGGGCCAAAGTTCCGGGCCGCTCCGTCTGATCGTCATGGATACATGTAGACGATGAGCCAGTGGCCGAGACGGTCAATGAACTCGACTTGCTCTGAGAGAGCCGGACTGCTGAAGCATCCCTGAGCTGCAGTCTGGCCGGAAGAGACATGGCAGATCCGTGCGACCCATGAGCTTGCAAGGGTCCTCGCTCCGCAGTGGTTGAACATGAATCCGTACCCTGACGTGCTGGCACGGGTGACCAACAGGCGTGGGATCAGCTCTGATGCAGGGGGCCACATCTGTTTCGGAGCGGTGTAAAGCGCCGTTCGGACTATGGGCCAGAACGCAGGATCGCTCACCTCGATGGCTTGGCGCTGGGAGCCGCCGAGATCGCGGAGGGCTCCGGCGAGCTGACTGAGCTGGGGCACCGCGGAGCCGTTCACGCCTGACAGGCTCGGACACCCCGGCCGAACCTCGGCTATTCCCTGACTGACCGGCGGTGGGTAGATCGTCTTCGAAAGACCCACGCTTTCGCCTCCCAATGGTGTGGGCGTCTCTGATGGCGCCCCTTCATTCGCTGAACCGCTCCCGCTGAGCCGGGCCGAAGGCGATTCAGTGAGACCGAGGCCGAGCCCAAGACCGGTCCCGAGAAGGAGCGCCGCCAGGCCGAGATACAAGACGAGATGCCGTCGCACCACTGCTCAACGTGAGGACGAGCAGTACGGTTGACAGGGCCGACGCCAATCACCCCGTTGGCCGAGGTCGACCACGTCGACCTGCTTGCCCTTGGAGGGGGTAAGGAGGGCCAGATTATGGGGGCCCTGATCAGCCATTCAGGACACCGGACCCCTGACCTGGGGTCCGCGAGGTTCGCCGAACCCTCCTCCTAGAGCTCCTTGAACTTGGCCAGGACCTTGGGCAGCTCGCCCGTCTCCATCCGGTAGGGGGCGTAGAAGCTGAACCGGTCGACCAGGTCGCCGTAGCGCTCGGCGACCAAGCGGGGGATGTCGTCGAGCGGGCCGACCACCGCGAACGAGTCGAGCATCTCGTCGGTGATCTTCTCGCCCATCGCCTCCCACTCGCCCCGCTTGGACATGGTGTTGAGCTCGTCGCCGATCTCGCCCCAGCCGTGCAGCTCGAGGACCGGGCGGTAGGCCGGGGTCGAGCCGTAGAAGGCGATTTGGCGCTTGGTGGCCACCTTGGCCTGCTCGAGCTGCTCACCTTCGCCGGTGACCACGAAGCCGGGATAGGCGACGGTCAGGTCCTGGCGGGCCTTGCCGGCTTTGGCGGCGCCCCGCTCGAGGGCCGGCAGTGTGACCTCTCGCAAGTAGCGCTGGGTGGTGAAGCCGTGCACGATCATGCCGTCGCCGGCCTCCCCGGCCACCTCGGTCATGCGCTCGCCCACCGCGGCCAGGATGATCTTGGGGCTCCCGTACCTGTTGGGGCCCGGGTTGAAGAACGGGGTCATGAGGGTGTGGGTGTAGAACTCGCCCCGGAAGTCGAGCTTGGTCCCGTCGGCCCAGCAGTCCCAGATGGCCCGGATGGCGAGGAGCATCTCGCGCATGCGGGGAGCCGGGTGCGACCACTCCATCGAGAACCGCTTGGTGATGTGCGGCTTGATCTGGGAGCCGAGGCCGAGGATGAAACGACCCTTCGACATCTCCTGGAGGTCGTTCGCCACCATGGCGAGCGTCATGGGGTTCCGGGCGAAGGCCACCGCGATGGAGGTGCCCAGCTCGAGCCGCTCGGTCGTCTGGGCGGCGATGGCCAGCGGGAGGAACGGGTCGTGGCCCGTCTCGGCCGCCCAGGCCCCGTCGTAGCCGAGGTCCTCCAGATCTTTGGCGGCCGCGCCGCCGCCCGTCGGGTTGAATCCGATGCCCCCGTCAATCTTCATTGGTCCTCCTCATCGGCCCCAGCCGGGCCCTCGTCCCTCAATGGTCCTCATCGCGGAGGAACTTCTCCAATTCGGCGGCCAGCTCGTCGCCCGACGGCAGGGTCTCGAGCCCGAGCGGATTGCCCTCGGATGCGTCAACGGTCTGCTCGAGCTTGTGCACCATCTCCAGGTGCTCCCGGTTGGAGGCGATCACCTCGTCGACCTGGCGGCGAGAGGCGTCGGCGGCCCGACGCAGCTCCGAGGAGTCGAAACGCAACCCCGCAATTGCAGCGATGCCGTCGACCAGGGCGGCGCTGGCCTGCGGGAACGCCATCGCCGCCACGTAGTGGGGGACCCGGGCCCAGAGGGTGACCATGTCCATCCCGGCGTCCGAGAAGCCGACCTCGAGGACCGAGCTCACCCCGGCCGGCACCTCGAGCTCGCCGCGGGCCCGCCCGACCCGGTCGATGAGCTCGGAGGAGGTCGGCGGTGCGGTCGCGACCAGGCGGACCGGGCGGGTGTGGGGGGCCGGCGCCGGGAACGCGCCGAGCCCGACCACGAGGCGCACCCCGAAGCGCTGGGCCAGCTCGACCATTGCATCGACGAAGCCCCGCCAGTGGAAGTCCGGCTCCGGGCCGACCAGGTAGAGCACGTCGTTGCCGTCGGCGTCATGCGACGCCCGCAACTGGGTCTGGGGCCAGGTGATCTCGGTGTTCACGCCGTCGACCAGCCGGACCACCGGCCGTCGGGCCCGCTGGTCCAAGAAGTGGTCGCCGTCGAAGGTCGCGACCAGATCGCTCGAGTCGGCGGCCAGGATCGAGGCGATCGCGGTGGCGGCCCCCAGCCCGGCGTCGACCCACCCTTCGAGGCCGACCACGAGCACCGGCCGGTGCAGTGTCGGCTCCTGGTGGATCCGGTAGAGCGGCCGGCCGTCCGGGCTCATCGGCCCCGGCGGCGGCTCACCACGCCGCGAGGTGCTCGGCGGCGGTCGTGGCGAGCCGGCGGACCGACTCGGGGTAGCCGTCGAAGGCGCCCGAGTCGCCACCGCCGGCCCCGCCCAGGTAGCGGGCGTAGACGCCCTGCATGATGCAGGCCAGCTTCCAGTAGCCGAAGGCGGTGTAGAAGGGGAGCGCCGAGACGTCGCGGCCGGACGCCTGGGCGTAGCGATCGAGGATCTCCTTGCGGGTGGCCATGCCCGGCGCCGTGGTGGCCGACACGCCGAGCCCGACCTGGTCGTCGGGCCGGTCGTTCCAATAGACCGTGAGGAGGCCGAGGTCGGCCATCGGGTCGCCCAGGGTGCACAGCTCCCAGTCGAGGATCGCCCGCACGGTGCCGTCGTCGCTGAAGACCGTGTTGTCGAGCCGGTAGTCGCCGTGGACGATGCCGAGGCCGATCTGTTCGGGGATCCGCTCGCCCAGCTCGGTGCCGACCCGCTCGACCAGCCCGTCGTAGTCGTCGTCGTTCACGATGCCGTTGCGGAACTGCTCGCTCCAGCGCCGGATCTGGCGCTCGATGTAGCCCTCCCGGCGAGACAGGTCGCCGAGGCCGACGTCGTCGGGGTCGATCCGGTGCAGGGCGGCCAGGGTCTCGGCGAGGTTCATCCCGATGTCGAGGCGGCTCGGCTCGTCGAAGGCCGCCGCGACCTGCTCGGCGCTCCGCAGGATGTGGCCGTCGACGAATTCCATCACGTAGAAGGGGGCCTGGTTGACGCTCTCGTCGGTGCACAGCCCGATCGCCGTGGCCACGGGCACGCCCGCGGGGCCCACTGCGCTGATGACCCGGTGTTCGCGGCTCATGTCGTGCGCGGTCGGGAGCACATGGCTGACCGGGGGCCGGCGCAGTGCCCACCGGTTCCCGGCGGCGTCCTCGACCTTGTAGGTCAGGTTCGAGCGACCTCCGGCGATGAGGGTGAACTCGAGCGGGAGTTCCACGCTGGGGACGTGCCCGATGAACCACTTCGAGACACTGGTTTCGTCGATGCCACGGGGAGCCACGGGGGGCAACGTTAGTGGGTCTCCTCCGGGGCGACCCTGGCGATGAGCGGCTCTCTGGTGCCGCCGGGGCGCCGAATGCGACCGGGTAGGGTCCCTGGTCATGGCCGATGTAACCGACGCCACGTTCGAGTCCGCCGTCATCGAGCGGTCGAAGACGGTGCCGGTCGTGGTCGACTTGTGGGCCCCGTGGTGCGGGCCGTGCAAGACCCTCGGCCCGATCATCGAGCGGGTCGTTGCCGCCACCGACGGGGCCGTCGAGTTGGTCAAGGTCAACATCGACGAGAACCCTCAGGTGGCCGCCACGTTCCAGGTCCAGTCGATCCCAGCCGTGTACGCGCTACGCGATGGCACGGTGGTCGACGGGTTCGTCGGTGCACTCCCCGAGGCTCAGGTCGCCGAGTTCGTGGCCCGGCTGGCCCCGTCGCCGAGCGAGACCGAAGTCCTCGTGGCCAATGGCGGCGAGGCCTCGCTGCGCAAGGCGCTCGAGAACGAGCCGGCCCACGAGGGGGCCGTGGTGGCGTTGGCCAGACTGCTCGTCGAGCGCGGCGACACCGAAGAGGCGCTCACCCTCCTGGCCCGGATCCCCGAGACCGCCGAGACGAGGACGTTGGCGGCACGGGCCCGGCTCTCCGAGCGCGACGTCGACCTCGGGCCTGACACCACCGCGCTGCTCGATGCCCTGCTCGAGCGTGTCCGGGCCGACGACGAGGCGCGCCAGGAGTTCCTCGACCTCCTCGAAGCGCTGGGGCCCGAGGACCCGCGCACCAGCCAATACCGCAAGGCGTTGTCGGCCCGACTGTTCTGATGCCCGAGCTACGGCTCGGTTCCCGGGTCTACGACGTGACCAACCGCGCCCTCGTGATGGGCATCTTGAACCGGACACCCGACTCCTTCTTCGACAAGGGCCTCACCTATGAGCTCGACGCGCTGTGTGCCCGAGCGGAGCAGCTCGTGGCCGACGGGGCCGACATCCTCGACGTCGGCGGCGTGAAGGCCGGCCCCGGGCCAGAGGTCACCGAGGCCGAGGAGCTCGACCGGGTGATCGCGGCGGTGGCGACTCTGTCGGACCGCTTCGACGTGCCCGTGTCGGTCGATACGTGGCGGGCGAGCGTGGCCAAGGCGTCCTACGCGGCCGGCGCGGTGCTGGGCAACGACATCAGCGGTTTCGGCGACCCCGACTATCTGGCCGTCTCGGCGGCCGCCGGGGCCAGCGTCGTGGCCACCCACATCCGACTGGTGCCCCGGGTCGCCGACCCCGACCCCGTCTATGACGACCTGGTGGCCGAGGTCGGCGCGTTCCTGTCCGACCGGGCCGGCCGGGCCCTGGCGGCCGGCATCGAGCCGGAGCGGATCGTGGTCGACGCCGGGCTCGATCTTGGCAAGACCGCCGAGCAATCGCTGGTGCTCCTCCGGGCGTCGGCACAGTTGGCGTCGCTCGGCTTCACCCTGCTCCTGTCGGCCTCCAACAAGACCTTCCTCGGCCGGGTCCTCGACCTCGAGATCGACCAACGCCGTGAGGCGTCCCTGGCCGCCGCCGCCCTTGGCATCGCGACGGGCTGTCGCATCGTCCGTGTCCATGACGTGGCCGGCACCGTCCGGGTGCGCGACGTCATCGAAGCGACGCTCGAGGCAGCATGACGCCGCCCCGGTCCGCACCGGCCGACCCCCATGCGTTCCTGGTCCGCGGCGACGACCCGGCCCTGGTGGCCCAGGAGGCCCGGTCATTGATCGACCGGCTGGTGGGGGAGCGGGAGCCGAGCTTGGTGGTGGAGGAGCACGGGACCTCAGGCGAGGATCTCGACGTCCGGGCGGTCGTCGACGCCTGCCTCACGCCGCCGTTCCTCGGCGACCGGCGGGTGATCGTGGTGCGCGACGCCGGACGCATCGGGACGAGCGAGGCCGCGGCCCTGGTCTCGGTGGTCGCCGATCTCCCCGGGACCGCCTACCTGGTCGTGGTGGCCGGCGGCGGCACCGTGCCCCCGGCGCTCGTGAAGGCGATCTCGGCGGCCGGACAGCAGTTGGACGCCAGCGTCGGCACCGGTCGGGAGCGGAGCAGCTGGGTCGCCGACCACCTCCGTGAGGCGCCGCTCCGCTTCGACGCGGCGGCCCGGTCCAAGCTCCAGTCCCACCTCGGCGACGACCTGGGCCGGTTGGCCGGCCTCGTCGATTCGTTGGTGGCCGCCTACGGCGAGCACGCCGCTATCTCGGTCGCCGAGCTCGATCCGTTCCTCGGCAGCGCCGGCTCGGTGCCGCCATGGGAGCTGACCGACGCCATCGACTCCGGCTCGATCCCGGCGGCGCTCTCGGCGCTGCGTCGGATGCTCGAGGCCGGCGGTCGGCAGCCGACCGAGGTGATCGGGATCCTGCACCGCCACTTTGCCAACATGCTGCGCCTCGACGGGGTCGTCGGGATCGACTCGGCCGAGGCCGCGCGACTCCTCGGGGTCCGCTCGCCGTTCGTGGCCAAGAAGGCGATGGAGCAGGGCCGGCGCCTCGGGGGCGAGCGGGTCGCCCAGGCGATCACCCTCTTGGCCGACGCCGATCTGGATGTCAAGGGTCGGACGGCGCTCCCGCCCGATCTGGTGCTCGAGGTCCTGGTCGCCCGGTTGAGCCGTCAGCTCCGGGCCCGGCCGATGGCCCGGCAGTCCTGATCGGCTCTCCTCGCGGGCCCGACCCCTGGTTCACAGCAGACGAGCAATCCGCTGAGCAAGGTGGCCGCCGACGTCGTGGCTTCGACGAGCGGGCAAACCCACCGGCCAACCAAGCGGCCGAGGCCTTGAGGAACCACGGAGTGAGGGGTGAGCCAAGCGTGCCGCCGCCGCGCCTTGCCCGAGCCAGGACGCAGGCCCGCCGCCCGACGCGAAGGAGACAAGGTGCTGGGCTCAGGCTGTCGGTAGGGGGGTTTTGGCTCCTTCCCAATGCCACCGGTGATGGCATTGGGAACGCTCCGAGGCGAACGGTGCCCGCCATGAGGGGGCGTCGCTACCGCTCGGAGAAGGGACAGCCTTAGGGGCAAGGGCCTCGCGACCGGG
>JBOGFV010000234.1:0-3632 GCA_050743525.1 Acidimicrobiales bacterium | reverse complement strand
GTTGGAGCCCTGCTCGCCGGGAGAGTCGATGATCTCGGCCCCGAAGATCTCGAGCAGCTGGCGCCGCTCGATGGAGACCGAGGTCGGCAGGACCACCTTGAGGTGGTACCCCCTCATCTTGCAGACGAGGGCCAGCCCCACCCCGGTGTTGCCCGAGGACGGCTCGAGCAGGACCTGGCCGGGCTCCCCCGGCTTGAGGGTGCCGTCGGCCTCGGCCTGTTCGACCATGGAGCGGGCGGCCCGGTCCTTGATGGATCCGGCCGGGTTCCGCCCCTCTAGCTTCATGACGAAGCGGACGTCGGGATTGGGGCTGAGCTGACTGATGTCCACCATCGGCGTGTGGCCGATGAGCTCGAGGACGCTCTTCGCGACGCCCATGGGATTCAGCCGCCCGCCACCGCCGGGAGGATGGAGATCTCGTCCCCCGCCTTGACCGGGGTGTCGAGCGACGACAGGTACCGGACGTCGTCGTCGTTCACGTAGATGTTCACGAATCGGTGCAGCGAGCCGTCGGGGTTGAGGACCTGCTCGGAGATCCCGGGATGAGCCGAGACCAGGGCCTCGAGCACCTCGCCGACGGTGGAGCCCTCCAGCGAGACGGTCGAACGGCCCCCCGCCTGGGCGCGGAGCTGGGTGGGCAGACGGACGTCGACGGGCACGGCACCCTCCTCGGAGCGGCCGGCGCCGGTGGGCCGGTCGTTGATTGTTGACCTGATCGGTGAGGATTCTACCGGGGCCCGGGCGGTCCCCGGCCTGCGGCTCAGAGCGGGGCCGGGAGGTGGCGCCGGAAGAACGCCTCGACCGAGTCGCGTTCGAAGGCCGGCATCTGGATGTGACCGCCCGGGTTGATGTGCATGGTCTTCTCGGCCGAGCCGAAGGCTTCGAAGAGGTTGAGCCCGTCCTGGGGGTCCATGAGCTCGTCGTCCCACTGGAAGAGGAACAGCACCGGGATGGTGAGGGCGCGGGCGGCGTCGGCCATGGCGTCGGAGCCGATTCGGGGGCCGAGCCCGGCGAGGCCGAGGACGGCCGCCGAGATCCGAGGGTCGGCCGACACGAAGGGCAGGCCGATCGCGGTGCCCATCGAGACCCCCCAATAGCCGAACGGGCCATCGGCGAACCCGGGCGTCTTTTCCAGCGCGTCCAGCGTGGCGTGCCACTCGCCCACCGCCACGGCGTTGCGGTCGGCCATCGTCCGGACCACCTCGGGGTCCATCCGGGCGATCCGTTCACGCATCTGCTCGGGGCTGACGCGCTCCTGTGGTTCGCTGCGCCGGTCACCGTGGTCGGGCGCGTCGAGGGACACCGCGCCGTACCCGCAGTGGCGGGCCAGCCGCCGGGCCAGCGACAGGATGCCGGCGGTCCGCTTGTGCTGGGTGCCGCCGTGGCCGAGGAGGATGGTCGGCCACGAGTCCAGGCCCTCGGGAGCCCAGGCGATCCCCGGCACCCGCTCGCCGTCGACCTCGAGCAGGAAGCCGCGTTCGGTGACCCGCTGCTCGGTGATCTCGCTGGTCCAGTTCAGCGCCATCGCTCCCCCGTCCTCGGTCGGCGGGTGATTCTGACCCACGCGCTGCCCCTTGCGCTCACGCGCTACAGGCACAGTCCTCGTCGACGCACTGGAAGTTCTGGCGGTACGCCTGGGGGCTCACCCGCACCGCGCGGTTGAAGTGCTTGCGGAGGTTGGGGGCGGTGACGAACCCGCTCTGTTCGGCCACCCGGTCGACCGACCAGTCGGTGGTCTCCAGGTATCGCTGGGCCAGGTGCAGGCGCTGGCGGATCAGCCACTGGTATGGGGTCGTCCCGGTGGTGGCGAGGAACCGCCGCGCGAAGGTCCGGGTGCTCATGGCCGAGCGCTCGGCCAGCCCGGCGACCGTGACCGGCTCCTCCAGGTGCTCCTGGAGCCACGTCATGGCCTCGGCGAACAGGTCCGACGGGTCGGCCGGTGGCATCGGCACGTCGATGTACTGGGCCTGGCCGCCGTCGCGGTGCGGGGGGACGACCATCCGGCGGGCCAACGCCGACGCGACCTCGGCTCCGTAGTCGTGGCGCACCAGGTGCAGGCACAGGTCGATGCTGGCGGCGCTGCCCGCCGAGGTGAGGATGTCGCCCTCGTCGATGTAGAGCACGCACTCGTCGACGGCGACCTCGGGGTGCCGGGCCCGCAGCTCGGCGCACTCCGCCCAATGGGTGGTGGCCCGCCGCCCGTCCAGCAGACCGGCCGAGGCCAGGACGAACGCGCCGGTGCAGAGCGACAGGATCCGAGCGCCGCGCCGGTGGGCGGCCCGCAGCGCGTCGCGCACCGACTCGGGCACGTCCTCGAACCGGTCGGTCGGGAGGACCACGACCACGTCGGCGTTGCCGACGTGGTCGAGCCCGTAGTTCGACCGCACCGTGATGCCCGCGGACGCGGTCACCGACTCGGTGGCCGCACACACGAACCACCGATACCAGGGCACGCCGAAGACCTCGGTGCGGTCGTCCCCGAACACCTCGGCGGCCACGCCGAACTCGAACATCCCGAAGCCGTCGTAGATCACCGTCGCCACCTTCGGGCCCTTCTCGGACCGGCGCCCGGCTCCGAACAGCGGAGTGGCTGTTTTGTTACGCATAGAGATCATTATGCCACTTTCGCCCGACGAAGGAAACCCCCACCATGGAGCCATGACGATCTTCCGACGCTCCCACCAAGTCGGGTCGGGGCCCACCGTGCTGTTCCAAGGATCGCCCGGGTCCGGCCTCATCGCCTGGCGGCCGGGGCCTTGGGCCCGTCTGGCGGGGCGCCTCAGGGCGGCCTCGCTCGACGCCGAGCTGGCGGCTGGCCGGGTCCCCGAGGCCAGCCCGGTCCGGGCCCTGCGGGCCGAGTGGCTGGTCAGGCCGCCGCCGCGGGGACGGCTGGCCCGGGACTGGGAGCACCTCCTCGGCGAGGCGGCCCGGTCGGGCCCGACGCCGCCCTCCCGCATCCCGATCTGTCGCAACCGAGTGATTTCATCGGAGGCAGAGATCCGGAGGATGACGGAGCTCCTCCGGGCGAGGGTGCCGGTCTCGGCGTCGGGAGTCGCACGAGCAAGCCAGCTGTTGAGCGAGGCATCGGGCCCGATCTTTGACCGGCGCAGCCCGGTGGACCTGTCGGACGCCGTCGGTGAGGCGATCCGGCTCCTCGACCCGACACGGCGGCTGCTCGAGCCGGCCCGAGTGGGCCCTGCTGCAGAGGAGGCGTGATGGGGATGCACCCTTGGATCCTGAAGCAACTCGTGGACAGCCGTCAGGCCGACATCGAGCGTCGGGCCCGCCGAGCAGCCCGGCCCGAGCGGGTACCGACCACGGCCATCCTTCGCCGAGTCGGCAGTGCGGTCGTCGAGATCGGACGGAGGACCACGAAGCGCTCGGCGGGGACGAAGGCCCCCGCCGATCCGCGGGTGGACCTCGGAGTAGCCGAGCGGCAGGCCGCCTAGCTCGCTCGGGCCCAGTGGGTCCGGATGATGACGGACTCCTCCTCGACCGCGCCCTCGACGATCCGGTAGCTGCGGAGCACCGGGGCGATGTCGCGGAGCGACACGATCACGTAGTGCCAGGCCGGGTCGGGGGCCTGCTCGACGTCGGTCGGCGACGGGAAGGCGTCGGTGTGGGTGTGGGAG
>JBOGFV010000233.1:0-4535 GCA_050743525.1 Acidimicrobiales bacterium | reverse complement strand
CCGGTAGGGCTCGGGGATGGGCGCCCACACGAACATGGTCGCCTTGGGCCGCTCCACCGGCCAGCCGATGCGGTTGAGCCCGTCGCACAGCGCGTCGCGGCGGCTCCAGTAGATCTCGTTGACCTGCTTGGGGTAGTCGGACGCCTCGTTGAGGGCGACGATGGCGGCGATCTGGATGGGCTGGAAGACGCCATAGTCGAGGTACGACTTGATCTTGGCCAGCGCCTGCACGATCTCCTGATTGCCGACGAGGAACCCCACCCGCCAACCGGCCATGGAGAACGACTTGGTCATCGTGTACAGCTCGACGGCCACGTCCTTCGCCCCCGGCACCTGGAGGATCGAGGGTGGCACATAGCCGTCGAAGGAGATGTCGGCATAAGCGAAGTCGTGGACGAGCACGACGTCGTGCTCCTGGGCGAAGCGGACCAGGCGCTCCATGAAGGCGAAGTCGACACACGCGGTGGTCGGGTTGTGCGGGAACGACAGCACGATCACCCTCTGCTTGGGCCAGGCCGACTCCCAGGTCTCCATCAGCGAGTCGAAGAAGGCCTCGCCGGGGTTGGGCGGGCCCGCTCCGCTGGCCTCGCCGATCCGAGTCGGACCGTCCAGGCGGACCTGGCGGACGTCGGCCCCCGCGAACAGCGGCGCGTAGATGTGGATCGGGTACGACGGCGAGGGCACGAGGGCGGTGTCGCCCGGCGCCACCAACACCCACATCAGGTGGGACAGCCCCTCCTTGGCCCCGATGGTCGAGACGACCTCGGTGTCGGGGTCGAGCTCGACCCCGAAGCGGTGCTGGTAGCGGTTGGCGATGGCCTGGCGCAGCTTGGGGATCCCTCGCGACGCCGAGTAACGGTGGTTGCGGGGGTTGCGGGCCGCCTCGGCCAGCTTTTCGACCGCCACGGCGGGCGACGGGAGGTCGGGGTTGCCGAACCCGAGGTCGATGACGTCCCGGCCTGCTCGACGGGTCTCCAGCTTCAGATCGTTGATCGTGGCGAAGACATAGGGCGGAAGCCCGTTGATCCGGCGGAACTCCATCGGCCAAGGGTACCCGGCGCCTTTGGGACTCCCGGGAACGTGGCCTCAACGGTTGCGGAGCCGCTCGGCCGCGGCGGCCAGCTGGTCGAGCCGGATGGGCCACCCGAATACGAGCCACGACGCGCCGGCGCCAGCCAGGGGCGCGGCGATCTCGTAGAGCTCGGCGCTGCCGAGCTCCTCGCCTTCGCCCCCCGGGCGGGCCATCCCGGCCCACGTGACCTCGGTCCGGGCCGCCTGCGCGGCGACTCGCTCGGGCGGGGCCTGCCAGAAGTTGGGCACCGCGCCGACCCGCTCGGCCACCTCGATGGTCGGACGGGCCGTGCCGCCGATCCACACGGTGAACCCGAGCGCCAGCAGCGAGCGCGCGCAATCCCCCACCGCCTCCCGCCGGTCGATGGACGGGTCGACCGCCACCCCGTAGGCGTGGTTCTCGTTGAAGCTCAGGCGGTCGCCGGTGCCGAGGGCCGCGATGACCCGGCCGGGGGCGAGGTACTCGAGCGCCGCGACCTGGGACACCAGCGTCTCGTCCGGCACCACCCCGATCCTGGCCACCAGCGGCCCCAGCCACACCCGTTGGGTCGCGGCGGCGAGCGCTCCGAGCATCGGGAACGGCGCCAGCGCCGGCCGGTCGGGGCGGCCCATGGGCCACAGGTGGTCGTAGACGAAGAGCCCGTCGATGCCGACGGCCTCGGCCGAAGCGGCGATCGAGAGCGGGCCGGCCGGGTCGTCCCGGAAGGTCGGGAGCAACACCCCGATGCGGGGCCCCGGGACGCTCATGTCTGGCGGAGCCGGGTCGCCAGCGCCGCGCCGATGGCCCCGGCCCGCTCGCCGAGCGCGGCGCCCTCGATCTCGATCCCGGGCCGAGCCGCTCCCCCCTCCACCAGGGTCGCAAAGGCCTCGCGGGTCGGCTTCAGCAGCAGGTCGCCGGCCGACACCAGGCCACCGCCGATCACGAACCGGTCGGGGTCGACCATGGTCACCAGGTTGGCCAGCCCCAGCGCCACCCACCACCCGAGCTCCTCGAGTACCCCGAGCGCGCCGAGGTCCCCGCCCAGGGCCGCGCGAGTGATGTCCTCGCCGTGGACGTTCTCCGGATCGCCGCCAGCCTGCGCGACCACGTGCGGGAGCCGGCCCGCGTAGGCGGCCTCCCGAGCCAGTCGGCCGAGCCCGCCGCCGGACGCGTAGCGCTCCCAACAGCCCCGGCGCCCGCACGGGCAGGCCGGTCCGGACGGGTCGACGATCATGTGGCCGATCTCGCCGGCGAAGCCATGCGACCCCAGCACGACCATGTGGTCGATCACGACGCCGCCGCCGATGCCGGTGCCGAGCGTCACCATCACTCCATGTCGGACTCCGGCCAGCGCGCCGAAGCGGAGCTCGGCCAATGCCGCGCAGTTGGCGTCGTTCTCGACCACCACACGAGCTTCAGGCAGCGCCGCCGAGAGCAACCCGCACAGATCGGCGCCCGAGGCCGACGCGAGGTTGGGCGCGAACCGCAGGACGCCGTGGAGATCGACCATTCCCGGCGCCCCGACGCCGACGTCGACGGGCCCGGACACCTCACCGAGGCGCTGGCGGAGCGAGGCCACGACCGTGCACACTGCGGCCACGACGTCGGCGCCGGCATGGGTGGCGGCCGGCACGACCGGGTCCTCGGCCTGGGGGGTCGACACCCGCACCTCGGCCACCACCGACCCGTGCTTGTCGAGCGCGACGCCGCGGACCTTGGTGCCCCCGATGTCGACCCCGATGGCGACCGGACCGGACACGGCCACGGTCACGCCGAGGACTCGACCCGTGCCTTCAACTCGCGCAGCGCCGTCGACAAGATCCGGCTCTGCGCGCGCATCTTGATGAACCCAGGGATGGGCACTCGGAACTCGACCTCTAGGTGGTACAGCACCTCGGTCCCGCCATCGCCGGTCGGCACGAATTCATAGCGACCGTCGAGCCGCGTCGTGATGTCCCCCTTGGTCAGGCGCCATGCCAGCACCCGGGGCACATCACGATGGTCGTAGGCAAGCGTGTAGGTGGTGCTCCGACCGAACGCAGCCGCCCGGAACGAGGCCAGGGTGGGCCGCCCCTCGTCGTCACGCTCGTGGATCGTCACTTCCTTGATGGCGGCGGCCCATTCCGGGTAGCGCTCGATGTCGTCGGCGACCGCGAAGCACCGGTCGGGCGTGGCCGACACCGTGATGCGCTCCGTTGCCTCCTCGGCCACCGCGTCCTCCTCGCCGGCCCGTGGCCGGGTCCCGCACCCAGGGGCCCGGTCGGCGGTCAGCCTCCCACCCGGCCGAGCGCCTCGGCCAGCCTAGGAGCGAGGATCGCGTAGTCGAAGCATGTCTCCGCCCTGGTCCGGGCGGCCCGCCCCATCGTCCGGCGCAACGGCTCATCGGCCAGGAGCTCACCCAGCGCGACGGCGACCCCGGCCACATCGGACGGCTTGCCCACCACCCGGCCGGTCTCGCCGTCGAGCACCGCCTCGGCCGCGCCGCCGCTGTCGCCGGCCACCTGGGGCACGCCGGCCGCGGCCGCCTCGAGGAAGACGATCCCGAACCCCTCCTGCTCGAGGCCGCCCCACCGGTTCCGGCACACCATGACGAAGACGTCGGAGGCGCCGAGCAGGGCCGCCTTGTCGGCCTCCGCGATCCTGCCTAGCAGGACCGCCGGCGCGCCGGTCCGCTTGATGATCCGGCCGAGCCGACGCGCGTCGCGACCCGCCCCGGCGATGGCGAGGAACAGGGCCGGGTGGTCGTGGTGGAGCCCGGCCACCGCGCGGATCAGGATGTCCATCCCCTTGCGCGGCACCAGCCGGCTCACGCTGGCCACCGCCAGCGCGCCCTCGGGGATCCCGAGTCGCCGGCGCACTTGGTCGCGCTGGTCGCCTTCGAGATGCGAGTACCGGGAGCTGTCGACGCCGGGTGGCACCTCGACGGCCTGCCGAAGCGGTCCGCCCGAGACCCGCTCGGCCTCCCTGATCGGGTAGCCGCCCGCCGACACCACCAGGGCGGCGTCGCGCAGGACCGCGCCGACCTGGCGGCGCAGAACCGGCAGCCGGGCCGGGATCGCGAGCTCGGCCCCGTGCAAGATGACGCCATAGGGCACGCCGAGGCGTCGGCCGAGCAGACCGAGCGGCCAGACCGGATCGAGCAGGACCAGGTCCGGCTTGACCTCGGCACAGGCCTGGCGGATGCGACGGAGCGCCCACGGGGTCGGAAAGAAGAGGATGCGGCTGCGCACCCTCGTGATCCGCAGCCCCCGCTGGGCCTGCTCGGCGTCGAACTGGTGGTGGCCGGGATGCGACGAGGCGGTGAGCACCGCGGTGGTGGTCGGATCGAGCCGCTGCCAGAGTTCCCACAGGTACGACTGGATCCCGCCGACCTTGGGTGGGAAGTCGTTGGTGACGAGGAGGCTCGTGGTCACCGGGGGCCGTCGATCGGTGGGCGGCGGGCTGGGCTCCCGGTGCTAGCCGGCCTTGGCGTCGAAGCGAAGGT
>JBOGFV010000232.1:0-8445 GCA_050743525.1 Acidimicrobiales bacterium | reverse complement strand
CCCCGGCGCGGTGCGGAACCCGCCCCGCACGGCCGAGCCGGTCGACGGCCTCCCGGCCCGGCGGCCGGCGTAGGAGTCGTAGACGAAGCCGCGCAGCACGCCGTCCTCGACGAGCACGTTGCGCCGGCAGGCCAGGCCCTCGGCGTCGTGGGACGAAGCCGAGAAGGCTCGCTGGTCGGTGGGGTCGTCGACCAAGGTGAAGCTGCCGGTGGCGACCTTTTCGCCAACTCGGCCGGCGAAGAACGAGCGCCCCTTCACGACGGCATCGCCTGACAACGCCGACGCGATGAGGGCGAGCAGGGTCGATACCACCCTCCGGTCGAACACGACGGTCAGCCGGTCGGAGGGCGGTTTGGTGGCGCCCAGCATCCTTGTCGACCGCTCGACGGCGTCCTCGGCGGCCCTCGTGACCTCCAGGCCGCCGAAGCCCCGGGCCACGCTGAAGCCGCTGCCGGTGTGGCTGTCGGCCCCTTCGCCGGCGATTGCCGAGACCGAGAGGTACGCGGCGGTCCGCCGACTGAAGGACCGGATGCCGGTCGTCGAGGCCAGCGCCACCTCGACCCGCTCGTCGCCGTAGTCGGCCGAGGCGACCTGGCGGATGGCCGGAGCGGCACGGACCTGGCGCTCGAGGTCCAGGACCAGGCTGATCTTGTCGTCGGTGGCGACCGCAGCGACGGTCGGGTCCCACAGGTCGAGCTCGGCCGCCTCGACGCCGTCGGGCGTCGCCAAGACGACGTCGGGGTCCGGGGTGGCGAAGGCCGCGTTGTCCCGGGCTTCTCCGAGCACCGTGTCCACGACCTCGGGGTCGAGCGAGCCGGCCCAGGCAAACCCGAGGCGGGCCCCTTCCGATCCGCTCGACAGCAGGACCCGAACGCCGACTCCGCTGGTGGTGGCGGACGACAGGGACTCGACGTCACCGTCATAGGCGCGCACCTCGACCTCGTGGCCCCGGGCCACGTACGCCTCGATCCGTTCCCCCGGCTCGGCCCGGGCGACGATGCCCTCGGCCAGCTCGATCAGGTCGCTCACCCGGCGGTGCCGCCGACGGTGATGCCGCCGATGCGCAGCGTGGCCTGGCCGCAGCCGACCGGGACGCTCTGGCCGTCCTTGCCGCACGTGCCCGGCATCATCCCGAAGTCGGTGGCGACGGCGTCGATGCGCCGCAGGACCTCGGGACCGTTGCCGATCAGGTTGGCGTCGCGTAGCGGCGCGGTGACCCGGCCGTCCTCGATGAGGTAGGCCTCCGAGGTGCCGAACACGAAGTCACCGGTGGTGGTGTTGACCTGGCCGCCGCCCAGCTTGGCCACGTAGACGCCCCATGGGGTCTGGGCGACGATCTCGTCCGGATCCTCGGTCCCGGCCAACAGGAAGGTGTTGGTCATCCGGACCATCGGCAGGTGCTGGTAGCTCTGGCGGCGCCCATTGCCCGAGGACGGCCGACCCTCCTTGCGGGCCCGCAGCCAGTCCCACATGTAGTCGGTGAGGACCCCGTTCTCGATGAGGACGTTCCGTCCGGCGGGGTGACCCTCGTCGTCGACGGCGTAGTTGCCCCACTCCCCGCCCACCGTCCCATCGTCCACAAGGGTCACCAGGGGGCTCGCGACCAGCTGGCCGATCTGGCCGACATAGACGGACGCGTCCTTCACGATGTGGTCGGCCTCGAGGCCGTGCCCGCACGCTTCATGAAAGAGCACCCCGCCGCTGCCGCCGGCCAGGACCACCGGGACCTCGCCCGAGGGGGCCGGCCGGGCCGACAGCTTGGCCAGCGCCCGGTTGGCGGCCACGGTGGCCAGATCCTCGACCTCGACCCGGCCGAACACCTCGAAGCCCTCGGTCCGGGCGACCGACTCGTACCCGGTCTGCATCCCGGTGTCGCCGGTGGCGACGCAGCTGACGTTGAACCGGGTCCGGACCTGGTCGTCCTCGGCGTGGGTCCCGTCGGTGGTGGCGATCAGCACCAGGCGACGGCTGTCGCCGTAGGCGACCTGGACCTGGGTGATCGCGTGGCCAGCCGATCGGGCCGCGTCGTCAGCCCGGGACAGGAGCTCGAGCTTCGACGCCTTGGCGACGTCGGCGGGCAGGGTCCGCTCTTGCTCGGGGGCGGACCACCGCGGGGGGAGCGCGACGGTCTTGGTGCCCCCACCGCCCTGGCGGGCGACGGCCGCGGCCGCCTCGGCCGCAGCCAGGAGGCCGTGTTCGGAGAGGTCGGCCGTGTGGGCGACCCCGGTGGTCTCCCCCACGACCACCCGGATCCCGGCCCCGCGCTCCCGACCCGACGACAGCTCCTCGATCCGCCGGTCGTCCAGGATCGCCGAACTGGTCTGGCGGTCCTCGGCGAAGACCTCGGCCATCTCCCCTCCCCTGGCCAGGGAGGCCGAGAGCACCCGGTCCAGGACGTCCGCTTCGATCAGGGGGGTCGCAGCCACGGCTGCATCGTACCGAGGGGCCCGTCGGACCGATTCTTCCGAGCGGCCCAGGGCCAAAGCGGCCTCGGAACCGCGACCTCCAGGTTGGTCCCACGGCCGACCGACCCACCTCTCTCTCCCCGGCGGCGGCGCCGATGGCCCGGGCAATCGGCTGCTCCGGCGATCCCGCCGACTGACCGCGCTGGTCGGCGGCTCCGGGCTCGCCACCACCCGTGTGGGTGGCGGGGCGCTGATCGACAGCTGAGCCGGCCTGGACTGGCTGGGCGCGGTGGGGCCGTTCCGCACTGGGGACCCGGTTCATGTGGCCGATCGCGCTCATCCATGCCTTCGGGTCCGGGACCGACACCGCGCCCGGGTGGGGCCTTGCGATCTGCTCGTCGTACCTCGCCGCGGTCGTGGCGGCCGCCCCACGGCGGGTCCGCGATGCCCGGCGGCAGCCGAGCCGGCCGTTCGGGTGGGCTGATCGCATCGGGCGGGAAAGGCCAGCTCGCAGGCGGCTGGCCGGGGTGACGGCGATGGCGACGGGTAGCCTGGACCGGTCGCCAGTCCTCCCCGAGGAGCACCAACCCCTCCATGATCCTGCCCAGTATCGAGACGCCGGCCGACCTGCGCTCGCTCAACTATGAGCAGCTCGCCGAGCTGGCCATCGAGATCCGGGCCTTCATCGTGGAGACCGTGAACCAGACCGGTGGCCACCTCGGCTCCAACCTCGGCGCGGTGGAGCTGACCCTGGCCCTGCACCGGGTGTTCGACTCCCCCCGGGACCCGATCCTGTGGGACACCGGCCATCAGGCCTATGTGCACAAGCTCCTGACCGGCCGACGCCACCAGTTCGTCGACCTCCGCAGGGAGGGCGGCCTGTCCGGCTACCCGAACCGATCGGAGTCGGACCACGACTGGATCGAGAACAGCCACGCGTCGACGGCCCTCTCCTACGCCCACGGCCTGGCCACCGCGCTCGAGCTGGACGGCGAGCTGGTCGGGGCAGGCGGCAACCGCCGGGTCGTTGCGGTGGTCGGCGACGGCGCGCTGACCGGCGGAATGGCCTACGAGGCGCTCAACAACCTGGGCCACTCGGAGTGCCGGGTCGTGATCGTCCTCAACGACAACGGCCGCTCCTACGCGCCGACCGTCTCGCACCTCTCCCAGAGCCTGACCAGCCTCCGGCTCCACCCCGCCTACGTGCAGACCCGGCAGCGGGTCGGGCGCCGGATCCGCAACATCCCGGCGCTCGGCGAGATGGCCGCCACCGGGTTCCTGGGCCTGACCAGCGCGGTGCGCGAGATCGTGGCGCCCCACGTGTTCTTCGAGGCCCTCGGCGTCCGCTATGCGGGTCCGATCGATGGCCACGACATCGCCCAGATGGAACAGGCCTTCGCCAACGCAGCCGGGTGGGACGGGCCGATCGTGGTCCACGTGCTCACTCAGAAGGGCCGTGGCTACGCACCGGCTGAGGAGGACGAGATCCAACGCCTCCACGATGTGAAGGCCAGCCGGGTGGCGGCCCCCGACACGGTGGAGGGCACGCCGCCGCCGGCCCCGGTCGAGCCGGTCGATGATCTCGGGGTCCCGGCCACCACGTACACCGACGCCTTCACTCGGGCGTTGATCGCCGAGGCCGAGCGGGACGCCGACATCGTCGCCCTCACCGCCGCCATGCCCGGCCCGACCGGCCTCCTGGCCTTCCAGCAGCGGTTCCCGGACCGCTGCGTCGACGTCGGCATCGCCGAGCAGCACGAGGTCACCGCGGCCGCCGGTCTGGCCATGGGGGGGCGCAAGCCGGTGGTCGCCGTCTACTCCACCTTCTTCTCCCGGGCCTTCGACCAGGCCAATCTGGACGTCGGCCTGCACCATCTGCCGGTCGTCTTCGTCCTCGACCGGGCCGGCCTGACCGGCGAGAACGGCCCTAGTCACCACGGCATCTGGGACCTGGCGCTCGCGCTCTCGGTGCCCGAGATGACCGTGTTCGCGCCGTCCAACGGCGACGAGGTCGGCGCGATGCTCTCCGCGGCGCTCGGGCTCGACGGCCCCTCGACCATCCGGTTCCCCACCACGGCCCCGCCCCGCCGCCGCTCCGGCGACCCGGTCGGGCAGGGGCTGAGTGCTCGGCGCACCCAGGCCGGCGACGGCTCGGTGTGTCTGCTCGGGGTGGGCAAGATGCTGGCCGCCTGCGAAAAGGCCGCCACCGAGCTGGCCGGCGAGGGGCTGGACGCGACCGTGTGGGACGTCCGGGTGGTGAGCCCGCCCGACCCCGAGATGCTGGCCGACGCGGCCGGTCACCGGCTGGTGGTCACCGTCGAGGACGGGGTGCGCTTCGGCGGGGCCGGCATGTTCCTCACCGACGCGCTCGCCTCGTGGGCCCGCGGCGAAGAGCGGGCGGTGCCGCCGGTCACCAACCTCGGGATCCCGCGCTCCTACATCCCCCAGGGTCGCGCCGATGACCTCCTGGCTCAGCTCGGCCTGGACGGCCCCGGCGTGGCGGCCACCGTCCGCCAGCTGATCGACCGCCACGGCTCGGACGACCAAGCGTCGCCGCGGCGAGCCGACAATCTCGTGGCCTCCGAGCCGACCGAGGTGAGCGACCGGCCTTCGGCCAGTCACGGGGCCGGCGCGTAGACAAGCTCCTCGGCGACGTCACCGGTCGGCAGTCGAATGCGGACGCGGCCGAGCCTTCGCAAACCCACCGCTTCGTACAGTGCGATCGCCGCGTGAAGCCGGACGTCGACATCGAGGATCGGCACCCGGCTCCGCCTGCGGGAGTCGGCGCTCGCGAGTTCGAGGAGCGCGCGCCCGGTCCCGGCTCGGCGAGCCGCGGGCGCGACCATCAACCGCGCCACCACCGAGAAGGCCGTTCCGGCCGGAAAATGCGGCGTGGCCAGATCGATCACCTCACCCACCGTCTCGGAGCGCAGCGCGATGTGCCCGACGAGGGGGCCGTCGTCTCGTTCGGCCACCCAGGCCGCGAGGAGACCCGGGGGCTCCAGGAATGTTCTCGGGTCGGGTCCCAGGTAGACGGGGTACCCGTCCGTATCCCGGCTCGCCGCGACGAGGAGGTCGCATTCGGCCAGATCTTCCGATCGGCGTCGCCGGAGGTGGAAGGGAACGGTGCCCGAACGCTCTGCCATGCCGACCGGTCAGCCCTTGTTGGCCCCATTCGCGCGCACGAAGTCGTTGACCGCGTAGTAGGCGTCGATCGACTCCCCGGCGTCGCCCCAGAACCCTTCGAGCACGTCGTAGCGCAGAGTCCCGAGCGAGGCGTAGTGATTGTTGACGTCCGCGATCTCCAGCTCCCCACGGGCGGACGGGACGAGGGTCGGGATCACCGAGAACACCGAGGCGTCGTAGCAGTAGACGCCGGTCACCGCGTAGGCGCTCGGGGGGTCCTCGGGCTTCTCGATCACCCGGGTGATGCGGCCATCGGGTCCGAACTCGGGCACCCCGAGGTGGCCCAGGTGCTGGGGCTCGGCCACCGGGCTGAGCAGCACCCGGGCCCCGGTCGGCTCCTTTCGGAACGCCGCCACGGTCGGCGCGATGGACCGCTCCACGATGTTGTCGGCCAGCATCACCAGCACCGGCTGGCCGTCGGCGAAGCGCTGGGCCAGCCCGAGCGCGTCGGCGATCCCCCCGGGGCGCTCCTGGTATCCGTAGGTGAGGACGTCCAAGCCCGCCGCATGCCCGTTGCCGAGCAGGGGGACGAAGTCGCCGGCGTGGGCGCCGCCAGTGACCAGCATGACCTCGGTGATGCCGGCGTTCACGACCGCCTCGATCGCCCACTGGATCATGGGACGGTCGTAGATGGGCAGGAGGTGCTTGTTGGTGATCCGGGTGAGCGGGTGCAGGCGCGACCCGGTGCCACCAGCGAGGACGACGCCTTTCACGTCGGACCACCGTAGTGGCCGGTCATCGGAGGCCGGAACCCTAAACTGCGGGTCATGCGGTGGCTCACCCGGTCGATCCGAGGTGGGCGTCACCGCGACCACCGACGAGAGGACGATCCGATGACGCGTGAGGTCGAGCTCAGCGACGCCGAGTGGAAGGAGCGGCTCAGCCCCGAGCGGTTCCGGGTCCTGCGCATGAGCGACACCGAGCCGGCGTGGTCCGGCGAGCTGCTCCACGTCGACGACGACGGTGTGTTCCGCTGCGCCGGCTGCGACGCCGAGCTGTTCTCCACCGACCACAAGTTTGAGTCGGGGTCGGGATGGCCGAGCTTCGACCGAGCCATGGCGGCCGGCACCGTCGAGGAGCACGAGGACCGAGCCGTCGGCATGGTCAGGACCGAGATCGTGTGTGCCCGGTGTGGCGGCCACCTCGGCCACGTCTTTCCCGACGGACCCACCGAGACGGGCCAACGCTTCTGCGTGAACTCGCTGGCCCTCGAGTTCAGCCCCGAGCGCGCGGACTGAGGCCGCCTCAGACCGACACCCGCTGCTCCAGCAGCTCGAAGACGAGGGCGACGTCGGCTGCCGCGCTGACCGCCCCGGCTGCCATGAGCGCCCGGTGGGCGAGCACGAGCCGACCGCAGGTCTCCAACACCTCGGCCCGGGTTAGCTGCACGACACTCCGCAGCGCCGGCCGACCCGGCGCAGGCAGGACCCGGGAGGGAGCGGCCTGCCGCCGCTGACAGGCCCCGTTCATCGGCGGGGCCGACGGATCACGGCGACCGGCGCGTCCCCGTCGGGAGCCGACTCCGCCTCCTCGGGCGGCGCCGGCTCGTCGGAGGCAGCTCGGCGCTCGGTCCGCTGGACCTCGGCGGTGGCGAACCGCAGGCTCGGGCCGAGGTCGTCGGCCACCACCTCGACCTTCGAGCGGTGCTCGCCCTCCTCGGTCTCCCAGGTGCGGTGCTCGAGGCGCCCGGTGACCACGACCCTCGAGCCCTTGACCAGACTGAGGGCGGCGTGCTCGGCCAGCTCCCGCCAGCAGACCACGTCGAAGAACGAGGTGGACTCCTCCCACGACTTGGTGACTCGGTCCTGCCACCGGCGGTTCACCGCCACCCCGAGCGTGGTCGTCGCCTGGCCGTCGCGGGTGTACCGGATCTCGGGCTCCCTGGTCAGATTGCCGACGAGGGTAATGGTGGTGGTCATGTGGGGCTCCCCGATCGCGTCTCGGTCCGAAGGACGGGCCGAATGTGCGCCCCGGACCTTGCTCCGGTCCTTGCTCGTCGTCGTCCCCGCCCGGTGGCGCCCGCGCCTCCGTGTTACCCTCCCGCCAATTGACGACCAGGGAGCGCACGGTGAACGAAGACCGGACCATCACGACGGCTGACGGGGAGATGGGGGTGGTGGTGAGCCACCCCGAGGGCGACGGGCCGTTCCCCGTCGTCGTCCTGTTCCACCACGGCCCCGGCATGGACGAGGGGTCGCGGGAGCTGATCCAGATGATCAGCGACGCCGGCTACTACGTGATCGGCCCGGATCGCTACTACCGGCACGGACACTTCATCGTCATGGACATGCACGCAATGAGCGCTCCCGACGCCGACCCCGAGGAGTCCAAGCGCTTCATGGACATCTTCATCGGGACGACCGACGACATGATGGAGCGAGACGTCCAGGCCGTCCTCGAGTACCTGAAGACCGACCCGGCGGCCAAGCAGGGGCCCATGGGCTGCATCGGGTACTGCATCGGGGCCCGGACCGTCCTGCGCACGATCGCCAGCCACCCGGACGTCTTCCGGGTCGGTGTGGGGCTGCACCCGTCGCTCTGCACCACCGCCGACGACGACTCGCCGCACCTGGCGGTGTCCTCCTACCCCGGGCGTCTCTACCTCGGCTTCGGGTCCTTGGACCAGATGCAGCCGGCCTCGGCCAACCAGCCGCTCATGGAGGCGACCAACGGCCTCGGGGACCGCGGCATCGCCGAGGTGCACGAGGGGGCCGACCACGGCTTCGGCGTGCCCGGCGGCTCGTACCACGAGAAGGCGGCCGGCCGCTCCTACGAGGTGGCCTTCGAGATGTTCGAGAAGGAGCTCGTCTGAAGCGACGGCGCTCCCACACGCGAGAGGCGGGCCCCGCGGGGC
>JBOGFV010000231.1:0-6397 GCA_050743525.1 Acidimicrobiales bacterium | reverse complement strand
AGGCTGCAGGACTCGCACCTGGTGGCACTACGGCCCACACGCTTGCTCCCTCCAAAGAGGCTTTTGACACCCCGCTCAGCCCGCCACCTCTCGGCGACGGACCGGGGTCTGCTACTGGGCTCTCCGGCGATTACCCAGACGGGACTTGCACCCGCAGGCCTGGTCCAGCTTTCAGGACGCACCATCGGCGGAGCCTACGATGAGGGGTGGTGGCCCCCTCCCCGCGGACCTCTCCCGCTCGCGCCGCGCGTGTCCGCGCCACCTCGCGGGCGACCACCGTGCGGCGGCGGCGGACCGAGCCGAAGCCGACGCTGGTCCTCTTCGTCCGCCACGGCCTCACCCCGACCACCGGAAAGGTGTTGCCGGGGCGGGCTCCGGGGCTGCACCTGTCGGACAAGGGCAGGAGCCAGGCCGAGCGGGCGGCCGAGCGCATCGCGACGCTCTCTCCCGCCCCCACGGCCGTCTACGCGTCGCCGATGGAGCGGACCCGGGAGACGGCCGCCCCGATCGCCAAGGCGCTCGGTCTCCGGGTCCGGACCAACCCGGGTCTGCTCGACTGCGAAGTCGGCGAATGGGAGGGCAAGTCGCTGAAGACGCTGGCCAAGAAGCCCGAGTGGCGGCGGGTGTACACCTGGCCGTCAGGGTTCCGCTTCCCCGGCGGCGAGTCGCTGGCCGAGATGCAGCAACGGGTCCTCGACACCGTGCTCTCGCTGGTCGAGGCACACCCCGGCGAGCGCATGGTGGTGGTGTCCCACGCCGACCCCATCCTCCTGCTGCTGAGCTCGGTCGCCGGGGTCCCGCTCGACATGTTCCAGCGGCTGACCATCTCACCCGCTTCGGTCTCGGCCGTCGCGTTCGGCGTGCTGAACCCGAGGGTCCTGTGCATCAACTCGACCGGCGAGCTGGCCGAGTTGGCGCCGGCATGACCGAGCACGACCTGGACCAGCCCGACGAGTTCACCGTCGGGACCGTCGGCGAGGTCGGCTCGCGGCTCTTCCTCCTCCAGTGCCGGCAGGGGCCCGAGATGCTCACCCTGAAGATCGAGAAGCAGCAGATCGCGGTGCTGGCCAGCTACCTGGCCCGGATCGTGCGCGAGATCGGCCGACCCGGCAGCCTCCCCCACGACGCGGTGTTCCGCTCCGACGAGGAGCCGGCCTGGGTGGTCGGCACGATCGGTGTCTCCTATGACGAGTCGAGCGCCCGGATCGTGGTGGTCGCCGAGGAGCTGGCCGACGAGGAGGACGGGGACTCCTCGGTGGCCCGGTTCTCGCTGAGCCTGGAGCAGGCCGCCGCGTTCGCGATCCTGGCCACCGGGCTGGTCGAGGCCGGCCGGCCGCCCTGCCCGCTGTGCGGGCTCCCGCTCGACCCATCGGGGCACGACTGTCCCCGCACCAACGGACACCGTCCGCCCTCGGCGTGAGCGACGAGACGACAGCGCCCGACACCGAGACGATCCGGGAGGTGCTCGGCAACGGCGAGGTCACCGTCCACGGGCGGATCGCCGGCAGCTCCAACGTCACCCTGTTCGTCACCTGCGAGCTGGGCGGCACCGCCGTGGCGGCCGTCTACAAGCCGGCCCGGGGCGAGCGCCCGCTGTGGGACTTTCCCTCGGGGTTGCACCGACGAGAGGTGGCCGCCTACGAGCTCTCCGAGGCGCTGGGCTGGGACCTCGTGCCGCTCACCATCGAGCGGGAGGATGCGCCCCTCGGAGCGGGTTCGTTGCAGCTGTTCGTCGACGAGGACGGCGAGTCGCACTACTTCACCCTGCGCGAGGAGCCGCGGTGGCACGAAGCGCTGCACCGGATGGCCGTCTTCGACGCGGTCGCCAACAACGCCGACCGCAAGAGCGGGCACGTGCTCCTGGCCGACGACCGGCTGTGGGCGATCGACAACGGCCTGTCGTTCCACTGCCACCCCAAGCTGCGCACCGTCATCTGGGACTACGCTGGCGAACCGCTCACCGGCGACGAGGCCACCGCGCTGGAGCGGCTGGTGGCCGACCGGCTCCCCCGGCAGCTCGGGGCGCTGCTCGACCCGGACGAGTGCGCGGCGATCGTCGGGCGGACGCGGCGGCTCCTCGGCGAGGGTCGCCTGCCGGCGCCGGCCGACGACGACTGGCGCCCCTACCCCTGGCCGCTCGTCTGAGCCTGCTCCCTACAGCGTCACCTTGAACTGGGAGCGCAGCGCCGCTTCCACCGCGCTCGACAGCACCTGGGCGCCGCCCGGGGCGATGTGGGTGCCGTCGGGCTCCCGGACGTTCACCTCCTGGCCGCCCTCGACCAGGTAGGGCGTGAACTGGCCGGCCGCCGTGCCGATCAGGGTCCAGCTGGCCACGTAGTCGACGCCGACGTGCTTGCGGGCCTCCGAAGCGACCAGGCCGTTGATCCGGGCCATGGCCGTGGAGAGTCCCGGGTTCTGCATCGGCGGCATGCCGATCCAGACGACCTTGGCGCCCCGGCTGGTGGCCTCCTCCATGAGCTGGGCGACGCGCGATCGATAGGTGCTGTCCCAGGTCGAGGTGCCGAAGGGCACGTCGGGGGGACCGGGCAGGTCCTGGGCGTCGTTGGCGCCCATCATGATCACGATGACCTGGGGGGTGTCGCGGGGCAGATCGGCCGTCAGCTCGGCCGGCCAGTCGAAGTAGTCCGGCCGGGTGAGCCCGGTCGACACCTGGCCGTCGAGGGTCGCCTGCACCACCCCGGTCGCGCTCAGGTCGTTCACCAGCACGTCGCCGAGGTCGATGCCGAGCGAGTCGCCGAGCACCAGCACCCGCAGCGGGCTCTTGGCGCTCGGGTGGCGGTTGAGGGTGACCATCGGCACGGTGGTGGTGGTGACCGACGGGGATGGCGCGGTGGTCGGTGTCGTGCTGACCCCGGTGCCGGGCCGGTTGCCGCGCCGGCCGATCAGGCCGTCGGCGACCGAGACGACGTGGGAGAGGCCGAGGTCCCGGGAGAAGGTGGCGATGGGCCCGAGGATGTCGAGCGACACCGTCCGGCGGGTCCCGACCGGCGAGACCTGGGCGTTGTGCTGGAGGGTCGGCGCGTCGAGCACCAGCCACAGCGCGAAGGCGGCCAACGAGACGCCCAGGATCCGAGTCCAGCCGGCCCGCTTCGGCTCGGGGCCGAGCGGCGATCGGGGGCCGCCCGGCGGCGGGGTGGCGGGCGTGACGAGCTTGTGCCAGCCGCGCCGGAGCGCCGCAGCGATGCCGCCATGCCGCTCGTCGCCGAAGGGGAGGTCGGGGTCGCTCATCGGCTCAGAAGCGGTAGTAGATGAACGGGGCGACGCCGGTCGGGCCGAGGGTGGTGATGGCGAGCAGCACCACGCCCAGCAGACCGGCCTGGACGAGCGCCCGTTGCTGCGAGAACGCCTTCTGGATGCGCTCGAGCGTGTTGGGCGGGACGAACTGGGCTTCCAGCACGCCGATGATGACGAGCACGAGCAAGGGGGTGATGAGCGGCGAGCCGGTGCCCCAGCCGGTGAACAGGCGGCCGAGCAGCGCCATGGCGTTGTTGAACGACGAGGCGTTGAAGAAGACCCAGCCGAGGCACACGAACTGGAACGTCCAGAACCGCTGCCACGTTGACCGCAGCGTGCCCTCGGCCAGCGCCGGCAGTCCCTTGGCCACCCTGGCCTGGCGGCGCAGGTGCCCGACCACCTGGCCGGCTCCGTGGAGCGCCCCCCAGATCACGAAGGTCCAGTTGGCGCCGTGCCACAGGCCCCCCAGCACCATCGTGAGCATGATGTTGCGCGAGACCTTGAGGTCACCGCCCCGGTTCCCGCCGAGCGGTATATAGAGGTAGTCGCGCAGCCACCGTGACAGGGTGATGTGCCAGCGCCGCCAGAAGTCCTGGAGCGTCCGGGCCGTGTAGGGCGCGTCGAAGTTGACCGGGAAGCGGATCCCGAGGAGGAGGGCCAGGCCGATCGCGATGTCGGTGTAGCCGCTGAAGTCGCAGTAGATCTGCACCGCGTAGCCCCACGCCGCGAAGATCACCTCGGGGGCCGAGTGGGCGTGCGGGGCGGTGAAGACCGGCTGGACGATCGCACCCGACACGTACGAGGAGACCACGACCTTCTTGAAGAGGCCGGCCATGATCAGCCACACGGCCCGGGAGAAGTCGACCTCGGCCGGGTCGCGACGCCGCCGGATCTGGGGCATCAGCTCCTCAGTGCGCACGATCGGCCCGGCGATCAGGTGCGGGAAGAAGCACAGGTAGGCGGCCAGGTCGACCGGGCGGGCCGTGTCGATGCGGCCCCGGTAGACATCGACCACGTAGCTGATCGCCATGAAGGTGAAGAACGAGATGGCGACCGGCAGGGTCGGCTGAACCAGGGGGAACAGTCGGCCCGCCCCCACGGTGTGCAGGACGTTGTCCACGTTGACGGCGAAGAACCCGTAGTACTTGAAGTACCCGAGCAGGCCGAGGAGCCCGATCAGCGACAGCACCAGCGCGGCCTTGGCGGCCCGGGGCGACACGCCCCGGCGGGCCGCTCCCCACGCGCCCAGATGCGCGATGACCGTCGATGCGAACAGGAGGAGGGTGAACCGCCAGTCCCACCACCCGTAGAAGAAGTAGCTGAGCGCGATGACCGCCAGCTTCCAGAACCTGGGATAGGGGTTGAACAACCAGCACGCCGTGAAGGCGACTGCAAAGAAGATCGCGAAGTCGATGGTCGGAAAGAGCATGGGCGACGCTCAGGCGAGCGTACTGCGCCGGTCCTGAGGCGAGGTTGGCACTGCGGGCCCGCGCGTCATCGAGTGGCGGTGTCGGCCCTGGTCTGGGCGGGATCCGGTTAGCGGCTCTTCAGCGCCTCGATGAGGGCCGGCAACACCTTGTGCACGTCCCCCACGATCCCGAGGTCGGCCACCGAGAAGATCGGCGCGTCCTGGTCCTTGTTGATGGCGACGATGTTCTTGGAACCTTTCATCCCGACCAGGTGCTGCGTGGCCCCCGAGATGCCGCAGGCCACGTACAGGTTCGGCTTGACCGTCTTGCCGGTCTGGCCGACCTGGCGGGCGTAGGGCACCCAACCGGCGTCGACGATGGCCCGGCTCGCCCCGGCCGCGCCGTGCAGCAGGCCGGCCAATTCCTCGATCATCTCGTACTTCTCGGCCGAGCCGAGGCCCCGGCCGCCCGAGACGATCACGCTGGCCTCGTCGAGCTTGGGCCCGGTGCGCGCCTCGACGTGTCGGGCCGTCACCGTGGCCGCCCCGGTGGCGCCGACCTCGGGGGCCGGGGCCGACACGATCTCGGCGGCCCCGCCGCCGGAGGGCTCGGCCGCGAACGACTTGGCCCGGACGACGTAGATGTACGGCCCCTCGCCGGTGAAGCGGGCGGTCGCCGAGATGGTGCCGCCGAACAGCGAGTGCTGGCTCGATCCCCCGTCCTCGCCCAGGCCGACCACGTTGGTGAGGACCGGGCGGTCGAGCCTGGCCGACAGACGGCCGGCCACGTCCCGGCCGTCGTAGCTGGCCGGCAGCAGCAGGGCGTCGGGCTTGTCGCCGCCCTCGATGAGCGCGGCGATGGCGCCGGCCACCGGCACCCCCGGCAGGGTCTCGCCGACGTCGCCGACGTCGTAGACCTTGGTGGCGCCGTACTCGCCCAGTGCGCCGGCGTGCTCAGCGGTACCCGCGCCCCACGCCACCGCGGCGACGTTGGAGCCGATCGAACGGGCTTCGGTCAGGAGCTCCTGGGTGAGGCTGGTGGGGCCGGCCTCACCGAACTCGGCGAGGATCCAGACGTTGTCGAGCGCCATCAGACCACTTTCAGCTCTTGGAGGAAGGCGACGATGCGCGCGGCGCCGTCACCCTCGTCGACCACGATCTCGCCGCCGCCGCGCGCTTCGACCTTGGAGACGTCGGTGATCTCCTGGCGGGCGCCGGCCGAGCCGACCTGGTCCTTGCCGACGCCGAGGTCGTCGACCGTCACGACGTCGACCGGCTTGGACTTGGCCGCCATGATCCCCTTGAACGACGGGTAGCGGGGCTCGACCACGCCGGCAGTCACGCTGACCACCGCTGGCATCGGGCACTCGACCTCGTCGTAGCCGGCCTCGGTCTGGCGCTCGACCTTCACGGTCGAGCCGTCGATCGAGATCTTCTTGGCGAAGGTGATCGACGGCATCCCCAGGAGCTCGGCCACCTGGGCCGCGATGGTCCCGGTGTAGCCGTCGGTCGACTCGGTGGCGGTGAGGATGAGGTCGGGCTCGGCCCGCTTGATGGCGGCGGCCAGCACCTTGGCGGTCCCGAGGGCGTCGGTCCCGGCCAGGGCGTCGTCGCTGACCAGGATGGCCTTGGCCGCCCCCATGGCCAGGCCGGTGCGCAGCCCCGAGGTCTCGCCCCCCGGTGCCATGGAGACGAGGGTGACCTCGTCGCCCTCGCCCGAGGCCAGCTGGAGCG
>JBOGFV010000230.1:0-3291 GCA_050743525.1 Acidimicrobiales bacterium | reverse complement strand
TAGTTGCAGTGCACGGTGACCCGGTCGCCGGGCTTCCAGTTGCGGACCGCCGACCCGGTGCGCAGCACCACCGCGGCGGCGTCCGACCCGACCACGTGGTAGGGGAGGGCATGGCGGGCACCCCAGGCGCTCTCCTTGCCCAGCCGGTCGAGGAAGCCGAAGGTGGGCAGGGGTTCGAAGATCGAGGTCCATACCGTGTTGAAGTTGATGGCCGATGCCATGACCGCGATATAGGCCTCGTCGGGGGCCAGGTCGGGCAGGGCCACGTCCCCCACGTGGAGCGACTTGCGGGGGTCCTTCTCGGCCGAGTCCATCCCCTCGAACATCTGGGACTCGTCCCGTTGGACGAAGGCCGCCCGGTACGACTCGGGCAGGGGCAGGGAGCCGAGCTCTTCGCCGGGAGCGCCATCGATGACCGCCTGGAGGATCTGATCCATGGGTCGCGACGATAGACGGGGTCGTAGAATGGGTCCCCGCCCACGTCACGGAGGTCAGCGCATGCCTGGTTCGGTCATCCTCGCCGGAGCCCGCACGCCCATCGGGAGGCTCTCGGGCGTCCTGTCCGGCTTCAGCGCACAGGAACTGGGCGGATTCGCGATCAAGGCGGCCCTGGAGCGGGCCGGCGTGACCCCCGAGCAGGTCGACTACGTGCTGATGGGCCAGGTCCTCCAGGCCGGCCAGGGCCAGATCACGGCCCGCCAGGCCGCCGCCAAGGCCGGGATCCCGATGTCGGTGCCGGCCACGACCGTGAACAAGGTCTGCCTGTCCGGGCTCAACACCATCTACCTGGCCGACCAGATGATCGCGGCGGGCGACGCCGAGATCGTGGTGGCCGGGGGCATGGAGTCGATGAGCAGGGCCCCGCACCTCCTCCCGGAGGCCCGGACCGGGTACCGCCTGGGCAACGGCACGCTGGTCGACTCGATGATGTTCGACGGCCTCACCTGCGCGTTCGACGACTGCGCGATGGGCCTGGCCACCGACCGCTACAACACCTCGACCGCCAAGATCTCCCGGGAGCGCCAGGACGCCTTCGCGGCCTCCTCCCACGAGAAGGCCGCCGCGGCGGCCAAGGAGGGCCGGCTCGCCGACGAGATCGTGCCGGTCGAGGTGCCCCAGCGGCGCGGCGACCCGGTGCTGGCCGACACCGACGAGGGCGTGCGCCCCGGCACCACCACCGAGTCCCTGGGCGGCCTGCGCCCGGCCTTCGACAAGGCCGGCACCATCACGGCCGGCAACGCGTCGCAGATCTCCGACGGCGGCGCCGCGGTGATCGTGGCCTCGGCGGCCAAGGCGGCCGAGCTGGGTCTGACCCCGCTGGGCGAGTTCGTCTCCTACGGCCAGGTGGCCGGCCCCGACCCTTCGCTGCTCCTCCAACCGGCCAACGCGATCCGGCAGGCGGCCACGAAGGCCGGCCTGTCGGTCGAGGACCTCGACCTGGTCGAGATCAACGAGGCCTTCGCGGCGGTCGGACTGGCCTCGGCCGACCAACTCGATGTCCCCGAGGAGAAGCTCAACGTGAACGGGGGCGCCATCGCCTTCGGCCACCCCGTCGGGATGTCCGGGACCCGCCTGGCACTGACCGCGCTGCTGGAGCTGCGTCGGCGCGACGGCGGCCTCGCCGCGGTGTCGCTGTGCGGCGGCGGCGGCCAGGGCGACGCGTTGATCGTCCGCTCGCTCAGCTGAGGCTCGCCGGCCCTAGAACGGCGGGACGTACACCCCCACCACGCCGGCGGTTCGTGACCCGATCTGGTCCCAACGGTCGACCGGCAGGCTGAACACGGCCAGCCCACAGGTCGCGAAGCCACCCGAGAGTAAAGGGTCCGGCCGCGCCGGCATCGCCACCACCAGCGCCTCGAACGTCGGGTTGTGGCCGACCACCATCACCGAGGCGATGGCGGTGTCGACCGTGGCCACCAGCTCCAGCACGTCCGTGGGCGAGGCCCCGTAGAGGGAGCGCAGGCAGGTGACCGGCGGCGGGTCGGCCACCTGGGCCAGCACCCGCTCGGTTGTCTCGACGGCCCGGGCGGCCGTGGAGCACAGCACCAGGCCGGGCAGCAGGGCCGGGTCGAGGCCGAGCCGGTCGCCGCGGTCGCCGATCCGCTCGCCGAGGGCGTCGGCATCGCGTCGCCCCCGCGGCGCGAGGGTCCGCTCGTGGTCGCCGGCGCCGGCCGGCGGATCGCGCCGCGTCTTCGCGTGCCGCAGCACCCAGAGCGTCCGGCCACTTGCCACCGCTATCCCGGCAGCTCCCGCCGGCCCTCCAGGGCCCGGCCCAGGGTCATCTCGTCGGCGTACTCGAGGTCGCCGCCGACCGGCAGCCCGCTGGCCAGCCGGGTCACCCGCACCGCCAGCCCGGCGAGGCGCTTGGCCAGGTACATGGCGGTCGCCTCCCCCTCCAGATTGGGGTTGGTGCACAGCACCACCTCGCCGATCGCCTCGGCATCGATACGCGAAACGAGCTCGGCGACCTTCAGCTGCTCCGGCCCGATCCCCTCGAGCGGGTTCAGTGCGCCCTGCAGCACGTGATAGCGGCCCTTGAACTCCTTGGTCCGCTCGAACGCTGCGATCGCCTGGGGCTCCTCGACCACGAGCAGCACCGAGCCGTCGCGTGATTCGTCTTCGCAGATCTCGCACCACGACCCGCGCTCGGCCACGTTGAAACAGCGTTCGCACAGCGCGGTCCGCTCCTTCACCGAGACGATCGCGTCGGAGAGGCGCAGCGCGTCCTCGTTGGGGATCTTGAGAAGGTAGAAGGCGATGCGCTGGGCCGACTTGGGCCCGATCCCGGGCATCCGGCCCAGCTCGTCGATCAGCGACCGAAGCGGCCCGGTGTACACCTAGCCCTGGACCTCCTCGGCACCTGGGAAGGCCTCGAGGATCCGGGACTGCACGAGCGACTCGACCTCGAGCGGCTCACCGGGGTCGTCGGGGTCGAAGTCGTCGTCCCCGAGATCGGTCGGGTCGGGGGCCCGGTCGGCCCGGCGGTTCGGTGTCGCCGCGGGGCCCGGCTCGTCGACGACCAGGCGCAGGCCGAGCGTCGCCTTGAAGTGGGCGGAGAGCGCCTCCTCGACGAGCGGCCGGACCTCCTCGCAGCGGCGCAGGTAGCCAGGGTTCGGCAGCGCGAAGACGGCGGTCGAGCCCTCCACCGCGACGAAGCGGCCGGAGCTGTAGAGCGCCTTGGCCCGCGCCGGCAGAGCCCGCAGGAGCTGGTCGCCCCAGGCCTCGACGAGGGTGTCACGGTCGGGCGCCGGACCGTCAGGGGGCGGGGCCGGCGCGGGCTCGGCCGGGGGC
>JBOGFV010000229.1:0-3227 GCA_050743525.1 Acidimicrobiales bacterium | reverse complement strand
GTCGTAGGCGTCCCAAGTCCCATAGTCGTCGTCGACCGCGACCGGGTACTTCACTCCGAGCAGGGCCGCCTGGGTCCGGACGTTCGAGACCACGTGCTCGAACGCGAACTCGGGTGTGTGCACGCCGACGACCACGAAGCCGTCCCTCTTGTAGGCCTTGTACCAGGCCTCGACGTGGGGCAGGGCCCGCTGGCAGTTGATGCACGAGTAGGTCCAGAAGTCGATCAGGACGACCTTGCCCCGCAGGGACCCGAGCGTGAGCGGTTGGCCGCCGGGGGTGTTCAGCCACGTGGTGATCCTCCGGAAGGCCGGGGCCACCCCGCAGTTCTCCAGCCCGCTCGTTCCCTGGGGGCAGCGGGCCAGCGAGGAGTTGGAGTTGCCGGTCACGCCGCTCAGTGCTTGACGCACCGTGGCCGATCCCTCGAAGTGCCTCTGGAGCGCGCTCGTGTAGCCGGGGAGGTCCCGCTGCAGGCCCGCGAACGCGTTGAGCCCGATGGCCAGGGCCATCCCAACCAGGATGACGCCGCTCGCCTGGCGCAGGCGAGCGCCGCGCTCTCGGAGCGACTTGACCCGCCGGGTCAGCGCGTCCCCGGCCACCGCCACCACCAGCAGGGGCACCGCGGCGCCGAGCGCGAAGGCGACGGTGAGGAACACCGCGGTCACCCCCACCCGGTGGGTGGCGCCGACCACCGTGATGGCGGCCAGGATCGGTCCCGCGCACGGGACGAACAGGAGACCGAGGCCGAGCCCGATCACGAACCCGCCGGCCCTCGCGTTGGGCTGGCGGGCCCGCACCCGCCCGAAGGGGCGCTCGAGCAGGTGAGCCAGCGGCGGGAACAGATAGCCCAATCCGACCGCCACCAGGAGGGCGATCCCGAGATCGCGGAGGAAGTCCTGCGGCAGGTGCAGGAGGGAGATGATCTCCGAGCCGAGCAGGATCAAAACGCTGAAGCTCAGCACCAGGCCACCCACGACCAGGATCGGGCGGAGCCGCGAGCTCCACCAACCGGTGGCGGTCTCGTTCCGGTTGGTGGCCCCGGTGGCCAGGATCACCGGCAGGACCGGGACGATGCACGGCGAGATCCCGGCCACGAACCCGGCGATGAACCCGACGCCGATCAGCTCGACCAAACCGCTCCCTTCGATGCCATGACCGACGGTCGGCGCAGCAGCAGGACGACCTGGGGCGAAACGGTATCGGCGGAGGTCCCGATGGGGGCATCGGCCCCGGCGCCACGGGCCCTCAGGCCTGGGCCGGCGGGACGCTCCGGTGGAACGCCTTCAGGTAGCCCACCGGCCGGAACCCGATCTCGCCATAGAGGTGCTGGGGCCAGTCGCTGGCGTCGGCGATGATGTAGACGAAGTCGCGGCCCGACGCCGCGGCCAGACCGGTCACATGGGTCACCAGGCGCCGTGCCAGTCCTCGCCGCCTGGCGGCGGGATCGGTGTACACGTCCTCGACCCACGCCACCTCGTCGTCGGTGCGGAGCTTGGTCATCGAGACCGCTCGACCCCCGGCCCGGATGCCGAACACCCGCTCCCGCCACCACCGGCCCTCGCGAGCGGTCATCTCGACCAGCTGACCGACGCCGCCGGCCGACAGGTCCGGATGGTCCTCCTCGATCCACATCCGGGTCAGCTCGACACACTCTTCATTGCGGAGCTCGACGATCTCGTCTTGATCGGCGAGGGGCGCCGGAGCCGCGCCGAGGACCATGTGGACCTCCCGCTCAACCGCCCAGTCCGCGTCGGCAAAGGCCTTGGACAAACGATCCCGCTGATCGTGCTCGACGACGATGTGCCGGAAGTCCCGGTCGGACAGGTACCGATCGGCGAGCGCGGTGGCGGCCTCGACCGAGGCGGATCGCGTCAGGTGGAGCCGATTGAGCGTCCAGGCGACGGGGAGGGACGGGGTCGACGCCACGAAACCCCCCTCGACGTCCTCGACCCGGTCGGCGATGGCGCGGACGGTCCGGCGGGTCCGCTCCAACATCGCCTCGAACACCTCTTCATCGGATCGGTCGGGACTCATCGGATCGGTCGGGACTCATCGGAAAAGGCGCAGGCCGGGCTCGATGGCGCGTCGACGCTGGATCAGCTCTGGGGCGCGGCGCGGCGATGGCTCGTGAGCAGCGACGCCGGGACCGGTCGAAGGTCCCGCACGAGACCGAGCCGGTGCAACACGCAAAGGGCGAGCCAGGTGCCGTCGAGCTCCCAGAAACGGAACCCGGACCGGGCGCCCGCCGGGAAACGGTGGTGGTTGTTGTGCCACCCCTCCCCCAGCGTGACCAGCGCGAGCCACCAGTTGTTGTGGCTGGCGTCGTGGGTCTCGAACCGGCGCCTTCCGACCTTGTGTCCGAACGAGTTCACCGCGAACGTGGCCTGGTAGACGAACACGGTCGAGATCGAGAAGCCCCACACGAGCAGCTGGGGTCCCGAGGTGTGCAAACCCGGCCACAGGGCGGCCAGCAGGTACCCGAGCCCGAGCATGGCCAGCAGGCCGACCGCCGGCACCAGGTGGTGGAAGCGGTCGAGGACCCGCAGCTCGGGGAACGCGGCCAGGTCCTCGACCAGTTCGAGGTCGGTGGCCTGGTTGGCGGGGGCGAACATCCAGAACACGTGGCTGTAGGCGAAGGTGTCCTGGACCGGTGAATGGGGGTCACCGGGCCGGTCGGTCGCCCGGTGGTGTCGCCGATGGTGGGCCGTCCACCACAGCGGGCCGCGCTGGGCCGCCGAGGCGGCCACGACCGCCCCCGCAAACTGGACCCCCCGAGACACCCGGAAGGCCCGGTGCGAGAAGCACCGGTGGTAGAAGGCGGTGATCCCGAACATCCGCACGAAGTACGTGAACGCACAGAACCCCACCGCCACCGGGCTCCAGCCCACCCAGATGACGGCGATGCAGGAGAGATGGAGCAGCACGAACGGGACGCCGAGCCGCCAGCCGCCGTGCGGCATGACCCCCCGGGCCGTGCGCGCGGGCGCCTCGGCGGGCGCTTCGGTCAAGATGGCGGCGGTCATGGGTTCATCGGGACCGTAGACCACCTTGGGACCCCACCTGGTGACGACCCGACCAGCCGGGCCGCCCGGTCGGGTGCGACTAGGTGGCTGGTGTTTTTCGCGTGGCCACGCACGCGTAACCCCCAAGGATCGATTCGCGATCTGGGCACGGATCTGGGAGAATTACAGCGCTGTAGTCCGTGACCCGGAGGGACCAATGACGCTCG
>JBOGFV010000228.1:0-7024 GCA_050743525.1 Acidimicrobiales bacterium | reverse complement strand
GCTCCAGCCACAGCCCCGGCGCTTCCACCTCGGCCGGCGTCGGCAGGGCCTTCTCGTCGCTGACCAGCCGGGCCAATCCTTCCTCGCCGCCCCGCTCGAGCACCCCCCGCACGAAGCCAGCGCCGCGATCGACCTCGGCGCGGCCGACGTCGAACCCGAACAGCGCCGCGGCGGCCTGACGGCCGCGGATGTCGGCGACCCGATAGCGGTACCAGGCCTCGGAGAGCGAGCCCGACGAACCGGTGATCGCCTCGGCGATCTTGGCGGTGGCGTGGTCGACGTACCCGGTCAGCGCGGCGACCAACGCGTTGAGGCGGTCCGAGGTGGCGCGGGTGCCCGGGGTGAGCAGGTCGGCCAGGAGCGCCTCGGGATCCGACATCAGCTGCTGCAGCGACTCGGGGCCGCCCGCGCCGGACAGTCGCTCGGCGATGCCCTGCTGGGCCGCCATCGACTCGGCCACTGCGCCCTCGAGGAGCTCGGTGAGGCGACTGGCGATGTGAGGGCGGTCGAGGACCAGCTGCACGGTGAGCTCGTGCGCGCACACCCACAGGAGGGTGGCGTCCTCGGGGAGGCTCCAGTCCGTCGCGAAGGTGGCCACGTTCTCGGGGACCACCAAGAGCTCGTTGGACTTCGGCCACGGGACCACCAGCGCGTACTGGCCGAGCGCGTGACGGGCCAGGTGGCCGGCAGCCGACCCGAACTGCATCCCCAGCATGATCGGGCCCATCGTCGAGGCGAACTGGCCGAGCAGGGCCTGGAGCCCGTCGGGGACCTCCTCGCCTCCGGGTTGGGCCGGCGGGGCCGGCAGGTCGGCCATCGAGTCGACCATCTGCTCGAGGAGCGGCCGCCACCCGTCGAGGGCCCGGTTGGCCCACGCGCCCCGGCCGACCGGGACGAACGAGTAGGCGCGACCCTCCGACATCGAGAGGCCGGTCGCCCCCTCGACATGGAGCTCGACGACCCGGGCGAGCTCCTCGAGCTTGATGCGTTGCAACGGGTCGGGGTTCGACTCGGTGCCGTCGTCGGTGGCCACGCCGTAGGCGAGGGCGCGGGCGGCGTCGAGCCAGGGCGATCCGGCGCCCCGGGTCCCACCCCCGATGACCTTGAGCAGGTCGCCGAGCAGGCCCGAGATGGGGTTGTCGGCGTCGTCGGGGTTCATCGCCACCCCCGCATGCTAGGGGCGTGGTCGGACCGTCCCTCCTGCGGGTGGTGGCTCAGTCTGAATCCGGCGGCGGGTCGAACAGCGCAAGCTCGTCAGCATCGGGCGCATGGAAAAGGGCTGTCCACTCGTCCATTTGGGCGCGGCTGATCGGATAGCTGTCCCACGGTGGCTCCGAGTTCCGGGCCTCGATGCGTCGCCAGAGTTCATCGGTGGGCACGTCGAGGTAGTGCAGCTCGACGGCGATACCGAGATGACGAGCCACCGATCGCATCCCGTCACGCTCGACCCTCGCCCAGAGCCCGAAATCGAGGATCACGCTCAGCCCGAGGCGCAGGATTTCTTGGGCGAGGCGCCAGAGTTCGCGGTCGAGCCTTTCCCGGGTCTGCTCGTCCCAGGGTGTGGTGCCGAGGGCCCAGAGCCATTCATCCTGCGTGAGACGCACGGCGCCCCGGTCCGCAGCCAGTTTTCGGGCGAGCGTGGTCTTTCCCGCTCCGGGCAGCCCGCAGGTGAGAATCAGTCGCGGACCGCTCACGGTGCCTCAGTCCAGCAGACCGGCGATCTCCCATCCGGACCAGACGGGCTCGGCCTTTCCGGCAGCCGTAGCCGGGGTGGTCTGGCGCCCGAACTGCTTGGTCAGCGTCTGGCAGGGGCGGCCGAAGTTGCGGTGCATGAAATGCAGCGATACCGAAGCAGCGAGGCTCCACCTTCTTTGAGCACGCGTTCGAGCCACTGCCCTCCTGCGGGCCACGCGCCATCGGCCAGGCCTTCAACCCGCGGCCGAGCGTTGGAACCGGCGCAGCGCGATGGCCGACCAGAGGACCTCGACCACCCCGAAGGGCCAGGTGCCGGCCAAGAATCCGTAAGCGCTCGACAAAAGACAGCCGACCGCGAACGCCAGCACGAAGCCGCGGTGACGGCGCTCCAGTGCGTACATGGCCGTCATGAACGACACCGCGCCGACGCCGAAGACGGTGACGGCGACCGAGTGCACCGCCTCAGCCGGGCGTGGTGCCGCCGACGCGGCCCGCTACGGCGCCGAGCTCAGCCACAGCCCTATGGTGAGCGCCGTGCCGTGGCGCTTCACGCGCAGCTCGACCCACGATCCGGGCGGCAGGAAGTAGAGGCGCGACCGGAGGTCGGCCATCGTGCGCACGGGTCGCCCATCGATCGCCTCGATGACATCGCCGCCCTGAAGGTGCGGGGCGGACGGACCCTTGGGATCGACGGCCGACACCACCGCGCCGTGCGATTCGCTGGCTTCGGCGTTCACCAAGCTGATGCCGAGCCAGCCGTGCTGGATCTTCCCGCCGTCGAGCATGAGCTCCTGGCTGACCTGGAGCACGAACTCGCCGGGCAGGAAGACCGCCCCGCCGCCCGCCGCGGGGACGCCGGCGCGGTCGAGGAGGCCGACCACCGAGCCGTCGCGCTCCATGAGCACGGCGCCTTCGGGAGTGACCCCGACCGGCGTCGTGGCGACCACGCTGACCATCCCGGTGCCGGGCCCTGACGCGACCGGGTCGCCGGTCGAGGCGATCGTCTCGTCCCACCACACCGAGGTGGCCGGCTTCGACGGCTCGGTCGCCACGGCCATCTCGATCGCCGCCGATCCCGGTTGCACCCGGCTCCAGTCGACGACCTGGGCCTCCGGGAGCGACGTGGCGATCCGCACGATGCCCACGTCCGAGACGGTGTCGACGGCGACGAGGGTGGCCGGCTCCACCTCGCCGGTCGAGGTGGTGGCCAGGATCCGCCGGGCCCCGACGAGCAGCGATGCGTCGGTCGCGATCATCCCGCCAGGGGCGACCACCACGCCGCAGCCGTAGGCGGCCGAGCCGGTCGTGGAGACCTCGAGGCGCACGATCGACCGGGTGGTCGACACGGGGGCGGTGGCCAGCCGGGCCGGCTCGGCGACCGGGTGGACCTTGGAATGGCTCATCAGCATGAACCCGCCGGTGACCAGGGCGGCGACGGCGCCGGCCCCGACCAGGGAGGTGGCCAGGGCGGTCCGGCGGCCCGACGTGGTCCGCAGCACCGGGGCGGAGTAGGCCGGGTGGCCCAGGCCCAGCTCGGAGGGGTGTCTCCAGGCGCGTTGCTCCGGGGGGACCCAGCCGCGATCGCGGTCGTCCCCGTTCAGGTCCCGATGAGCGTCGTCGTCACCCTCGTCGGGTTCACCGGTCTCCGGATAGGAGCCGCCATCCGATGAAGCCACAACGATCCAGGTTACTGACGCCCTTCGTCGCTGGGCGGTCGCCCGGCCCCCCGTACCATGGTCCAAATGCCTCGTGACCTGGCGATCGACCTGGGAACGGCCAACACCCTGGTCTACGCCAAGGGGAAGGGCATTGTGCTCAACGAGCCCACCGTGATCGCCTACAACACCCGGACCCGAGAGGTCCTCGCCATCGGCTCGGAGGCCTGGCAGATGATCGGCCGGACCCCCGGCTACATCGTGGCCGTCCGGCCGCTCCGCCAGGGCGCGATCACCGACTTCGACATCACCGAGCGGATGCTCCGGGTGCTCCTGCACCGCTGCGGGGTGTCCCGGATCAGCCGCCCCCGCGTCCTCATCTCCGTCCCCTCGGCCATCACCCGCGTCGAGCGCCGGGCCGTGAAGGAGGCCGCCCGCCACGCCGGCGCGTCGGCGACCTACCTCATCGAGCAGCCCATGGCCGCGGCCATCGGCGCGGGCCTGGCCATCCACGAGCCGGTCGGCTCGATGGTCGTCGACGTCGGTGGCGGCACCGCCGAGACGGCGATGATCTCGCTCGGCGGCGTCGTGACCGAGCGGGCCATCCGGTGTGGCGGCTTCGACTTCGACGCGGCCATCCAGTCCTACGTCCGGCATCGCCACGGCGTGGCGATCGGGGAGCGGACGGCCGAGCAGGTCAAGTTCGCGATCGGCTCCGCCTACCCCTACGAGGACGAGCAGGAGGCGCAGGTCCGCGGCCGGGAGGTGGCGACCGGGATGCCCAAGACGGTGGTGCTCACCCCGCTGGAGGTGCGCGAGGCCCTCGAGGACGGGGTGGCCCAGGTGGTCACCGCGGCCGCCGACTGTCTTTCCTCGACGCCGCCGGAACTGGCCCAGGACGTCATGTTCGAGGGGGTCCACCTGACCGGCGGGGGAGCGCTGCTGCGAGGCATGGCCCAGCGCCTGGCCAACAGCACCGCCGTGCCGGTCCACCTGGTCGACCTGCCGCTCGAGTGCGTGGTGCTCGGGGCCGGCCGGTGCCTCGAGGCGCTCGACGAGCTGAAGCCGGTCTTCGCCGACGGCGGCGAGTGACCGCTCAACGTTCCAGCAACACCTCGGCGGCCTGACGGACCTGCCAGTCCGGGTCCTCCAGGCAGCGCGCCAGCGCGGCCTCGACCTCGGCACCCTCGAACCCGGCCAGCGCGACGACGGCCCGGCGACGCACCGGTGGTCGGTCGTCCAGCGCATCGAGGACCGCCTTCAGCCCCGACGGTGCGCCGATCGCCCCGAGTGCCGCGATCGCCGACTCCCGGCATCGGGCATCGGCGTGGGCAGCGGCCATGGCCGAGAGCGCATCGACGGCACCGGCGGGCCGACGCTCGCCGATCGCCCAGGCCGCCGACTCGGCGACGATCGGGTCGGGGTCGTCGAGCGCTTCGACCAGCAATGACGGCAGGCGGGAGCGGCTGCCGGTGCCCCGGGCCCGGGCGGCCAGCACCGCCGCCCGGCGGCGGACGATCGGCGCCGGGTCGGCCAGCGCCGTGGCGAGGTCGTCCACCCCCAGCGCGCCGAGGCGCTCCAGGGCGCCCAGGCACGCCGCCCGCACGGCCGGGTCGGGGTCGTCGCGGGCGGCGTCCACCACCGCCTTGTCATGGCGATGTCCCGCCTCGACGACGGCCCGCCGCCGTTCGACGGGGTCGGCGTCGCGCCGGGGAGACGGTCCTTCCATGGAAGGATCGGGGGCCATCGCCACGAGTATGACCCGAGGGCCCGGTCCCGTCACCAGGCCGCGCCGCTGGCTCCGCACCATCACCTACGGGGTGGTGCTGCTGCTCGTCGCCGCGTTTGTGGCCAGCCGCATCTCGCTCGACTACTACGTGCTGAGCCCGGGCGCGGCGCAGTCGGTTGGGCCGCTCATCAAGGTGCCGGCCCAGTACGCGCACCCGGCGCACGGTCGGGTGTTGCTGACCGACGTCTTCGTCGCCCCGGTCTCTGCGCTCCAGTACCTGCCGGACAAGCTGTCGGGCGACGACCAGCTGGTACCGACCAACGAGCTCACCGGCGGGCGCGACATCCCGATCACGGAGCTCACGCCGCAGGGGTACCTGGAGATGGTGCAGGCGAAGGACGCCGCCAAGACCGCGGCGTTGCGGCATCTCGGCTATTCGGTGCCGGAGCACGCCGCCGGCACGGTCATCGTGGCCGTCGGGACCGGCACGCCCTCCTACGGGGTCCTCAAGGTCGCGCAGGTGGTCACCGCCGTGAACGGCACCCCCACGCCCGACGTGTGCGCGTTCGTCAGGGCGCTGTCGGCCTCGGGGCCCGGCACGACCGTGCGAATGTCCGTGCAGCAGAACCGCTTTACCCCCGACGGCAAATTCGTGCCGGGCCCGGCGGTGACCAAGACCGTGCCCCTGGTGGCCCGGCCGCCGGGGCTCCCTGACCAGAGCGGCTGCCCCGGCGTGCCGGCGTCCAAGGGCTATCTCGGGGTCGCCGTGGACACCCAGCAGGACTTCACGTATCCGTTCCCGATCACCATCCAGACCCCCGACATCGGCGGTCCATCGGCGGGCCTGGCCATGACGCTCGGATTGCTCAACACCCTGTCGGGTGGCCATCTGACCGGTGGGAGGGTGGTCGCAGCGACCGGGACCATCGCCCCGGGCGGCGCCGTCGGCGATGTCGGCGGGGTGGCCCAGAAGACCGTGGCGGTCGAGCGGGCCGGCGCCACGGTGTTCTTCGTGCCGGGCCCGGAGCTGGAGGCCGCCCGCTCCAAGGCCGCCGGTGGCCTCCGCGTCTACGCCGTGAACACCCTGGCCCAGGCGTTGGCCATCCTCGGACGACTCGGCGGCCACGTCCCGCCAGCCCCCGCCGGCCCCTGAGCCCGGCGCCTCCGGGGGCCGGATTAGGGGCCGGTCCTGGGGAAAGGGTCTCTCCGCCGGGGGGTGCCCAGGTCGTAGGCTTCCGGCGTGCCCCCCAGCGCCTCGTCTCCCCGCATGCGCCCCGACGAGGTCCCCCGGCGAACCTTCGCTCGGAACCGCCGGGGGTTCGACGCCGATGAGGTCGTCGCCTATCTCCAGGAGCTCGCCACCGAGCTGAGCGCGTTGGCCGAGCGCGAGGAGGAGCTGCTCGCCGAGGTCGCGGATGCCGAGGAGCGGGCGGCCAACCCGGTCATCGATGACGAGCGGTTGACCTCCGCGCTCGGCCAGAAGAGCGCCGAGGTGCTGCGCAACGCGCACCAGGAAGCGACGCGGCTCGTCACCGCCGCCGAGGAGACCGCCGTCGCCGTCGTCAGAGACGCCCAGCAGCAGGCCACCGACATCCAGGTGAGCGCCGAGGCCGCCGGGGCCGAGCGGGTCGCCCAGGCCGAGCTGGCGGCCGGTTCCGTCCACGAGGACTCGCAGGCCGACGTGGCCGCCATCCTCGAGCGGGCCCGCACCGACGGCAATGCGCTGCTCGACCGGGCCCGCGAGCGGGGCCGGCTGATGATCGAGCAGGCCCAGGAGACCCGACGCCGCATGCTGACCGAGACCGCGCAGCGGCGCCGGGTGCTCCTCATCCAGATCGAGCAGTTGCGCGCCGCGCGCGACCAGCTGGCCCGCACCGTCATCGGCGTGCGCGGCACCGTCGACGACATCGTGTCGGGCCTCGCCCGCGCCGACGACGACGCGCGC
>JBOGFV010000227.1:0-9194 GCA_050743525.1 Acidimicrobiales bacterium | reverse complement strand
TCGGTGGCCACGACCATGCCCATGTAGTCGCTCTCGGTCCCGGTCGCGAATCCGCCGTACTTCTCGGGGACCGACAACCCGAACCCGCCCAGCTCGGCCAGGCCCCCGATCACGTCCTCGGGGACATCGCCGTTGCTCCTATGGACCTCCTCGGCATGCGGGCGGACCTTGTCCTTGGCGAACCGGTGGAATGTCTCGCTGACCAGCTCGAAGTCGTCGTCGAGGTGGGTGGGGCCGGTCTGGCCGCACAGCCCGGCCAGGAACTCGGGGGCCCGGAAGGCGCCGAGGAAGCCGGCGGCGGGGACGGACCAGCCCGGCTCGACGCCCCACTGCGGCTCACGGCCGGCCACCCGGGCGGCCAGGTCGACGAGGGCCTCGGCCACGAACGCACAGGTGAGGTCGCGCTCGACGTCGCCGCGGGCCCCGTAGTCGAGCATCGAGCGGGCGGTCATGGCGGCGGCGGCGGCGTGGGCGAGGTCGTAGGCGACGACCTGATCGACGTCGACGCCCGGGCCCTTGGCCAGCCCACCGACCGCCCGCTGGACGACCGACTCGGCGAGCTCGACGACTTCGGTCGCCCCGCCGAGCGGGTCGGTTCCGGCGTCGGTGGGCATGGGCCGCGACCCTACCCGGCGGTCTTTCGACGTCCCACCACGGTCACGAGCGGCGGCAGCACGATCGGCTCGTCGCCGGGGTCGACGCCGGTCAGCGTCTCCAGGTACTCGCTCACCGCGCCGGGTCCTGCCCCGGCGGGCGCCTCGGCCCACGCGTCGACGAGCTCGAGGCCGGCGTCGCGTGCCAGTGCCGGCAGCACCGCGCCGACGTCGGGATGCCGCGCCTCGGGCATCGACAGCGGTCGGCCGCCGATGCGTCCGGCGCTGGTCACCGGCTCCTGCGCGACCACCCACCCGCCGTCGCGCACCGCGTCGGCCATCTTGTCCAACACCACTGCGGGGTCGAACACGTGGAGGAGGAGGAAGCGGCAGAACGCCAGGTCGACCGGTTCGGGCAGGGTGAGCTCCTCCCCGGCCTGCGTGATCGCGATGACCTGGCTGTGGGCGGCGGCGGCCCGGGCCACCTCGTTGCGGGCCTCGGGGTCCGAGTCGACCGAGTACACCCGGCCGCTCCGGCCCACCACCTCGGCCAGGGCCACCGAGACATCGCCGCCCCCGGCCCCGACATCCACGCACCGCCACCCGGCCTCGATTCCCAGACGCTCGAGCGCGGTGGCGAGCGGTCGGCGGTAGACGTCGTCGCGGAGGCCCTTCAGCTCGGGCACCGGGACCGCCGGGAGCAGGAGGCGAGCATCGTCATCTCGCGGGCGATTCTCCCACGGGCCGAGAACGGCTCGATAACCTCGGCCGTCGTGAACGTGACCATGCTCCTCTGCGACGCCGCGCAGGTGGCCGACGGCAAGCTCTACATCCTGGGTGGGGGGTGGAGCATCACCGGGCCCGACCCCGTGCCATCGGCGGTGGCGCTCAAGATCGAGGTCGACTGGCACGAGGCCGACATCACCCACCACTGGGAGCTGTTCCTAGAGGACGCCGACGGTCGGCCGGTCATGGTCGACACGCCCGAGGGCCAGCACCCGGTCGAGGTCCGCGGCGAGTTCACGGTGGCCAAGCCGGCCGGGATCCCGGAGGGCTCTCCGATCGACGTGGCCCTGGCCGTGAACCTCGGCCCCATCCCGCTCCAGCCCGGAACCCGGTTCAGCTGGCGTCTTGTGATCGACGGCAACGCGCTGCCGGGCGCGTCGCTCGGGTTCACCACTCGCCCCGCGCCCGACGGGGCGTAGGTATGGACGCGGTGGGCCGGCCCGTACTACACCCGAGCCCATGACGACCTACGACCGGCCGGTCGGGCGCTACTACGAGGACTTCGGAATCGGCGACGTGTACCGCCACTGGCCCGGCAAGACGATCACCGAGTACGACGACCACCTCTTCTGCATGATCACGATGAACCATCATCCGCTGCATACCAACGCGTGGTTCGGCGAGGGCGAGACCGTGCACGGGAAAAACGTGGTGGTGGGCAACCTCGTGTACTCGCTGGCCCTGGGGATGAGCGTCCCCGACGTCAGCGGATCGTGCATCGCCAACCTGGAGGTCGAGACACTGAAGCACAAGCACCCGACCTTCCACGGTGACACTATCTACGCCGAGACCAAGGTGGTCGACAAGGTCGAGTCCAAGTCGCGCGACGACCGCGGGATCGTCACCGTCGAAACGAAGGCGTTCAACCAGCGGGGCGAGGAGGTGTGCTTCTTCCGCCGCAAGGTGATGGTGTGGAAGACGGCCGCCGCGCCGACCCGCCGCCGCCCCTACGACGACGCCTGGAGCTGAGCCCAGGGCCGACTGGTTCGCGCCAGCCGTCCTCGCCTGGGGGGAGTCCCACCGCCGCACGTTCCCATGGCGCCGGACCCGTGACCCATGGCTGGTGCTGTCGAGCGAGGTGATGCTCCAGCAGACCCAGGCCACTCGAGTGGCGCCGCACTACGAGCGTTGGATCGAGGCGTTCCCGGACCCGATGGCGCTCGTGGCGGTCGGGCCCGCCGCCGCCCTCGTCGCATGGGCGGGTCTCGGCTACAACCGCCGGGCGCTGGCGCTCCATCGGGCCGCCGTCGCCATCGCCGAGGACCATGGCGGTCGGGTCCCCGACGATCTCGCCACGCTCGTCGCCCTGCCCGGCGTCGGCCCGTACACCGCCCGGGCGGTGCTCGTGTTCGCGTACGAGCACGACGTCGGCGTGGTCGACACCAACGTGGCCCGGGTCCTCAAGCGGGCCATGGCGGGGAGTGGTCTCGGGCCGGCTCCGGTGCAGGCGCTGGCCGACGCGCTGGTGCCGGCGGGCCGGTCATGGGCCTACAACCAGACGCTGTTCGACATCGGTGCGACCCCGCCGGCGTGGTCCGTCGGCAGGGCCGCTTCGAGGGATCCAACCGGCAGGGGAGGGGCCGGATGCTCGACGCCCTGCGACGGGGACCGGTCCAACCGGCCGACCTGGCCGCCTCTGCCGGCTGGACCGGCCAGCCCGATCGGGCCGGCCGGGCCGCCGAGGACCTGGTCGCCGACGGCCTCGCCGAGTGGGCAGCCTCGGGCGCGCTGCGGCTCCCCGGGCCCGGAGGCCGCTGAGGGCGCTGAGGGCGCTGGTCAGCCGCCCTTCGGCACCGTCGTCGTGGTGGTCGTGGTCGTCGTGGTCGTCGTCGTGCTGGTCGTCGTCGTTGGACTGGTACTCGACGTGGTCGTGGTCGGTGGGCTCTTCGCCGGAGTTGTGGTCGGCGTCGTCGACTTCGAGGCCGGATGGGCGGCCAGCCCAAAGGGGCCGCGGTCGCCCGGGCTCGGCGCCGGCACGGTGAACGGGTTCGCCGGTGTGCCGGGGTGGCTGGCCCCGACGGCCAGCACGATGACGAAGCCGACAAGGCTCGCCGCGACCGCACCCAGCGAGCCGTAGGCGACCGGCCGGGCCACCCGGGCAAAGCGCTCTCGTCGACGCTCGGTCCGGCGCCGGCGTTCGAGCTCGGGGGTGAGATGCCCATGCTGATCGAGCCACGACATCAGCGGCGCCGAGGCGTACACGACCCCCTGCCACGACACGAGGCCGATGAGCAGCGGGGTGGCGGAGGTGGTGGCGGCCAGCGCGCCGGCCAGACTCCAGAGCAGCGCGGTCAGCAACAGCTCGGTGCGCGCCGCCGAGATCGTCGCCCGGAGGTGGTGCTCGCCCTCGGTCTTGGGGGTGCGCAAGAAGACGCCCTCGCGCCGCACGAGGCCCTGAACGCAGGCGAGCGCCACCGTCCAGGAGAGCGAGAGCCAGTTGGCGAAGGCCAAGAGGGCCCGCCCGTAGGAGATCCCCGTCCGCTGCCGCAGCGCCCAGACCGCCCGGAGCAGGCCGACGATGAGCAGCATGGCCGGCAGGAGGATGGTCGGTCCGATCAGCGGCCGGATGGCAACGGGTTGCCCGGAGAGCAGCAATCCGGCCACCACCAGCAGCACCACCGTGAAGCCGAGGTAGACGAGGTCGTTCAACCACTGCAGGCCACCGAAGAGGTAGTCGACCCGTTGGCTAGGGGTGAGTTGGTGGTCAGGTGAGCGGGTCCACGGGAGCAGCGTCTTCCAGTGACTCCGCAGGATCTGCATACCGCCGAAGCACCACCGGAACCGCTGGCTCTTCAGTGATGTGAAGGTAAGGGGCATGATGCCGCGGCCATAGCTGCGGGAGATGAAGAGGCCCTGGTATCCGGCCATGAGCAGCCGCAGGGAGGTCTCGGCGTCCTCGGTGATGCACCACTCGTCCCAGCCCCCGAGTGACTGCAGCGCCGAACGCCGCAGCAGACCCATTGTCCCGGCGAAGATGATCGAGTTGCGCTCGTTGCGCGACGGCATCGCCGAGGCGAAGAAGTAGCGGTACGCGTCGTAGCAGGCGGTGAGGTAGGGGTTGCCCTCGAACTCGCGGTAGTCCTGGGGCGTCTGGACGAACGCAAGGCTCGGGTCGACGAAATACCCCGTGGTCTCGGCCAGCCAATTCGGGTCGACCAGGTAGTCAGAGTCGACGACGGCCACGATCTCGGCGGCCGGGTCGGTGTGCCGCTCGAGGGCGAGGTTGAGTGCGCCCGACTTGTACCCGGGCCACGGGTCGACATGCACGAACTTCACCCTTGGCCGGTCGGCGCAGTACGCCTCGACCGGCCTCCAAACCCCCTCTTCGGTCGTGTTGTTGTCGACCACCACGATCTCGAAGTTCGGGTACTCGAGGGCCTCGGCGGCCTTGATGGTCTCGATCAGCATGTCGGGTGGCTCGTTGTAGGCCGCGATGTGCACCGAGACCATCGGGTGGTAGCTGGGGTCGGCCTCCGGGAACCGGCGCGAATGGTGGACCCGACAGATCACGTCGCAGGTCTCGAAGGCGAACGAGCACGCGATGCCGAGGGCAGCCAACTCGAGGAGCAGGAGCAGCGCCGAGGCGAGCGAGCCGATCAACGAGAAGTGGCCGGCCACAGTGACGTCGGCGGCGAAGCCGAGGTAGGCGAGTGCGGCGGCAACGAAGCTCCCGAAGAAGTACTGGCCGAAGGGATTCCAGACCCGCCGGGCCGCGACCACCCCGGCCACGACCGCCACGACGAAGATCTCGCTTCCCTCGACCGGTGGCGAGGCCAGGGTCCAGCCGTAGGAGGCCAGGTAGCCGGCTCCGAACACCCCGGCCGCTCCGAGCACGACCCCGACCACCCGAGACGCGAACCGGGCCCGGCGACCGAAGAGCAGCAGAACGAGCGCGGCGAAGCCGAGATTAAGGCTGCAGACGATGAAGACGCTGAAGAGCACGCTCAGCCGCCGATCACGCGCTGGGTCAATGCCAAGTACCGGCTCAGGTAGGTGGGAGCGAGATGATGATCGACCACCGAGGTGTGACCCGCCGCTCCCAACCGGGCCGCCTCGACGTCGTCCGAGAGAAGACGCGCGATTGCCCGCGCGAACGCCGCGGTGTCCTCGGGATCCTCGACCAGGATCCCCGACACGCCGTCCTCGATCTGGTCGCAGATCCCGCCGACCGCACTGGCCACCGTCGGACGGCCCTTCCACATCGCCTCCGCCACTGTGAGCCCGAACCCTTCGGCAAGGCTTTTCTGCACGACCACGCGGGCGTGGCGCTGGAGCGCGTTCACGACCGTTGCGTTTTCCTCGACGTCGTGCATCGGAAGGCAGGCGATGTGAGTGCGCCGCTGGGCCGGTCCCGGGAGCGCAGCCACGCAGGCGCGGAGGTCGTCCAAGGTCGCCTGGCCCTCCGGGTCGTCGCCGACGGCATCCGGTGACGGACCGGCCAGGACCAAATGGGCTCCGAGTTCCGCTGGGACGCCCTCGGCGAACGCCTCGGCCAGGCCCGAGTGGTCCTTCAACGGGTCCCAGCGCGAGACCTGCGTCACCACCGGGGCGCCGGGCGGGATCGGGGCCTCCTCGATGAGCTCCGCCGGCCAGGAGACCGGGGCCGAAGTCCCGTCCTGGCGGAGGAGCCGAGCTTCTTTGCTCGGACCGGGCAGGACTCCGGCAGCGGTGAGGATGCCCGCGACCCGGTCGGGCTCGAGGTCGCGGTTCTTCGGGGAAAAGGCGTCGATACAAGGCGGGATGATTTCGATCCGGTCGTCATCGAGACCGTCCCAGACGTACTGGCGCCGACTGAACACCTGGGCCTCGGACTTGCTCACGGCCGGCAGAAGAAACCGCCACGCCTCCTCGGTGTGCTCGTTGGTCGTGTCGGCACCGACGTGGCACGCCCAGATGACGCGCGCACCAAGATCTCGCAGCGTCGGGGCCAACCCGGCCGGCTGGGGGTCATGCAGCACCACCACATCGCCCGAACGGACTTGGTCAACCAGGAGACCGCATTGGGCGGCCAGCGCGCTCTCATAGATCGACGCCTCAGGGTCGCCCAGGTGGCCGCCGTCCCCGGCCTTCCCGTGGAGGAGGTGATGCAAGCGTTTGGTCACGACGAAGAACTCGTCGTTGCCCTCCAGGGCCATCCATCGGCACCGGATCCCGGAACCGATGAGGTACCGGGCGACCGAGCTCAAGAGCTCGGCCACTCCTCCGCCGGCGAGAGTCGAATTGACGTGCCAGAGCGTTCGGTCCTCCAGCGCGTCGCGTCCGACGTCAAGCGCCGATTCGAACGCGTCGAAGCGGCTGGGGTCGAGCACGGATCGAAATGCCCCCGGATCGAGGGGGGAAAGCTCGGCCTCGATCACGGCGCCACCGGGCCCGGTGCGTCGGCGGTCGCTGCGGCGGGGGCCAGTTCGGTCGGCACGGCGCGGGGACCTCCTGGGGCGCGGGCGCCCTCGGTCGCGTCGACCCGAGTCCGACCACGCGGGCCAAATTTCCTGCGCAGTCCCTACCCACAAGGACGCCGCGCTAACGCGGTGAACGGCGACCAGGAAGAACGGGGCCGCCGACGGGCTCGACCGGGGCTTGGGGCAGGGCGAGATGGCATCATGGCGACGCCAGGCGTTGGCCCAGAAGGAGTGGAAGGTGAGCGACGAGGAGACCGGGACCACGGCCGATCGAGATCGAGGGGTCGATCTCGACGTGGTCGTGGTGGGAGCGGGGTTCTCGGGCCTCTACATGCTCCACCGGCTCCGGAACCTCCGATACCGGGTGCGGGTATACGAGGCCGGCCACGGGGTCGGCGGGACCTGGTACTGGAACCGGTACCCCGGGGCCCGCTGCGACGTCGAGAGCGTCGACTACTCCTACTCCTTCTCGCCCGAACTCGAACAGGAGTGGACCTGGACGGAGCGCTACGCCGCCCAGCCCGAGATCCTCAGCTACCTGAACCACGTGGCCGACCGGTTCGACCTGCGGCGCGACATCGAGTTCGAGACCCGGATCGCCTCGGCGCATTATGACGAGGACCACCAACGCTGGATCGTGACCACCGACGCTGGAGAGAAGGTCACGGCCACCTTCTGCGTCATGGCCACGGGCTGCCTCTCGGCGACCAAGCTCCCCGAGATCGAGGGCGTGGAGACCTTCGGGGGCCCCACGTACCACACCGGCCGCTGGCCCCATGAGCCGGTCGACTTCGGCGGCCAGCGGGTCGGAGTCATCGGGACCGGGTCCTCAGCCATCCAGTCGATCCCGCACATCGCCAAGCAGGCCGACAGCCTGGTGGTCTTCCAGCGGACCGCCAACTTCGCGGTGCCGGCGTGGAACCGGCCGCTCGAGGCCGACTACATCGCCGAGGTGAAGGCGACCTACCCGGAGCGCCGGGAGGTGTGCCGGCAGTCCCAGGCCGGCTTCCCCCCGCCGCCCACCCCGATCGAGGGCAACGCCCTCGAGGCCACCCAGGAGGAGCGCAACGACCGGTTCCAGGAGCGCTGGGACGACGGCGGCCTCCGCTTCCTGGGGTCCTACGCCGACATCCTGCTCAACGAGGCGGCCAACGACACGGTCAGCGAGTTCATCCGCCAGAAGATCCGGGAGAGGGTGAAGGACCCGGTCGTCGCCGAGATCCTGAGCCCCAGGGGCTACCCGTGCGGGACCAAGCGGCTCTGCGTGGACATCGACTACTACGAGTCCTACAACCGAGACAACGTCACGCTGGTCGACCTCGGGGCCAACCCGATCGAGCGGATCACGCCGAGCTCGATCGTGACCGCCGAGCAGGCCTACGAGATCGACGCCCTGGTGCTCGCCACCGGGTTCGACGCGATGACCGGCGCACTGTCCCAGATCGACATCGCCGGGGTGGGCGGCGAGCGCCTCAAGGACAAGTGGAAGGACGGCCCCCGGGCCTATCTCGGCCTCGTCCCGGCCGGCTTCCCCAACCTGTTCCTCATCACCGGCCCCGGGAGCCCGTCGGTGCTTTCCAACATGGTCGTCTCGATCGAGCAGCACGTCGACTGGGTCGCCGACCTCATGGAGTACATGCGCGAGCACGACAGCGCCGAGGTGGCGGCGGACGTCGAGGCCGAGAGCGGCTGGGTCGACCTCGTCGCCGAGGTGGCCGACTTCACCTTGTTCCCGAAGGCCAACTCCTGGTACGTCGGCGCCAACGTCGAGGGGAAGCCCCGGGTGTTCATGCCGTACATCGGCGGGGTGCAGACCTACCGCCAGCACTGCGACCTCGTGGCCCTGGGGGGCTACGAGGGGTTCTCGTTCGCATAGCCCGAAAGGCAGGGTCACATTGCGAGTCCCGCTCACGATCGGCGACTTCCTGGAACGGGCCGCCCACGTCTACGGCGACCGGGTCGCGGTGGTCGACGAGCCGGAGGTGGCCGGCTCGCTGGGCCGGCTCACCTACGAGGACCTGCACCACCGGGCCCGGGCGCTGGCGGTCGGGCTGGACTCGATGGGGGTCGAGGTCGGAGAGCGGGTCGGCATCGTCAGCCCCAACTCGGCCCGCTTCCTCGCCTCCTACTTCGGCATCAGCGGGTTCGGGCGGGTGCTGGTGCCGATCAACTACCGGCTCACCGCTGACGAGATCGGCTTCATCGTCGAGCACTCGGGGGCGAGCGTGGTGCTGTACGACCCCGAGCTCGACGGGGTCATCTCGTCCTCGGGCAACGCCAAGTGGGTCCGGCTTGACGGCGTCGACGACGCCGAGCTGTTCGACGCCGAGATCGGTCGCACCCAGGACCCGGTCGGCTGGGCCGCTGACGAGGACGCGACTTGCTCCATCAACTACACGTCGGGGACCACCTCACG